>CAMDED010000083.1 GCA_945893365.1 Candidatus Sulfopaludibacter sp. SbA3
CCTACATCCGGCTACTGACGGAGTTCGTGTACTTGGCGGTGATCCTGGACGCCTACTCACGTCGGGTGATTGGCTGGGCGCTGGAGCAGAGCTTACAAGACGAACTCACCCAGGCGGCCCTGCGCATGGCGCTGGAGCAGCGAAATCCGGCGGCGGGTCTGGTGCATCATTCCGACCGCGGCAGCCAGTACGCTTCCAAGGAGTACACGGGCCTGTTGAAGGACCGTGGCATCAAACCCAGCATGAGCCGCAAAGGGAATCCGTACGACAACGCGGCTTGCGAATCGTTCATGAAGACGCTTAAATACGAAGAAGTGCACCGGCAGGAGTATCGGGACGCGGTGGAGGCGCGGGCCTCCATCGGGCATTTCCTGGAGCGGGTGTACAACGAGAAACGGCTGCATTCGGCGCTCAGCTATCGACCGCCAGTGGAGTTCGAACGAGATCTGCGGACGCGGTCTTCAGAGGCACACGCATGAACCCGAAGGTGCGTTTTCTAAGGCATGGCGGAATCTATCGGTCCGATGAGATCTTTCGCACCTTCCCAAGCTGGGACCGGGTTACCGCCTCGGGTTGGTCGGCCCCGGGCCCAGCCACAGAGCGCGACAGAAAGGCCGCGCCCTGCTGCTCGTCCGCGATGAGTTCCGGCCGGCTATTCCTCGATCGGGATGCTCGCCAGCATTGCCCGTCTCCGCTTCACCGGCAGGCCCATCCTAAAACCGTTCCGGGATCGGGCGCAAGAAATTTCCAGCGAACGGCGAACAGTGTCTTAACTCAGCGTCTCAGCAAAGGGGACAACCCCACAGGGACTCCTAGATACCGCGCTAGCCACGATAGGAAACGCCGGGAGTCTTGACGCATATCGCCCACAGATCCTTCAGAGGTTTTCATGTGAATCCCCTGGCACGATTGATCCATACCCGTCACCGTGGCCCGATGACGAAGCCTCGCAACGAGTGCGAAAGATCTTCGGATCCGCTTCCAAGAACCTGCTCCGTCGGCCACACGAAACCGATGGCCAATGATCGAGCGACCTGAACTCGGTCAACTCGAAGCCGCGATCACAACGACCGACGGACAGGCGGTCGCGCTACTCGGCCCACCGGGATCCGGAAAATCGGCCTCCTCGCCCGTCTCGGCTCGACGCTCTCTTCCCAAGGCCGCGTATTGCTTGCCATCAAGGCTGATATGCTGCCGCGTCACATCGCCTCGATCAGTGACTTGCCAGGATGTGAAGTAATTTTGGGTGGCTGCTTAGGCCCGCCTCTGGCGTAGAATCAAGACTGACCCTATGACAACCGAGGCCCGTGCGGGCGCCTCCCGGCAGTTCTTTGCGCGGCACGGCACACTGTCCCAATGGCATTCCAGTTTTGAGTTCCGGCGCGGCCAGCAGGAGATGGCCGAAGCGGTCGAGTCCGCGCTCGCCGATCGAAAACACCTCATCGTGGAAGCCGGTACAGGCACCGGCAAGACGCTCGCCTACCTCGTGCCCGCCATCCTCTCCGGCAAGCGCATCATCGTCTCGACCGGCACCAAGAACCTTCAGGAACAGTTGTTCTTCAAGGACATCCCGTTTCTTCAGCAGCACTTCGACCGTCCCATCCGCGTCTCGTACATGAAGGGACGCGCCAACTACGCCTGCCGCCAGAAGATCTATGACGCGGAGAAGGAACCGATGCTCTCCGGTCTTGAGGGGGTCGCCGACTTTCAAGTCATCCAGGAATGGGAGAAGACGACTGAGATGGGCGACCGCGCCGAGATCAAGACGCTGCCCGAATCGAGCGCCACGTGGGCGAAGCTCGACGCGCGCGGCGACCTCTGCACCGGCCAGAAGTGCCCTCAGTTCGAGCGCTGCTTCATCACTACAATGCATCAGCGCGCGGCTGAAAGCGACATCATCATCGTCAACCATCACCTGTTTTTCGCCGACCTGGCGCTGAAGGAGGGCGAGTACGGCGGAATTCTCCCCGACTACTCGGCAGTCGTCTTCGATGAAGCGCACGAGCTCGAAGAAGTAGCGGGACAGTACTTCGGCGTGTCCGTGAGCTCCTATCGCGTGCAGGATTTGCGGCGCGACATTTCAGCCGTCGCGCGCGCGAAGAAATTCGGTTCGGCGGAACTCGACCGCGTACTGGATCGCCTGGAAAGCATAGCCCTCGAATTCTTCGGCCTCTTCGGCCAGGTCGAGGGCCGGACCGCGTTCACGGGGCGTCAGACCTTCGCTGAAGAGAACGAAGATTCCTATCATGGACTGCTCGGCATTTTGGAGCTCGCCGCGACGCAGCTCAAGCTCTTGAAGAACCCGCCCGAGGAGGTCTTCCCGCTGTACCGCCGCGCGGCCGAGCTGGCCCGCGACCTGCAATTTCTTCTCGAAGGCGACGACCATTCGTTTGTCTACTGGATTGAACGGCGCGGGCGCGGGTGCTTTATCCAAGCTACGCCCATCGACGTCTCGGCTCTGCTGAGCCAGCGCCTGTTCGACAACGTGAATACGGCCGTGCTGACGTCGGCGACGATGGCCGTCGGCGGAGGCTTTGAATTTGCACAGAAGAGACTTGGACTGGCGCAGGCTCGCACGCTCATCGTCCAAGGCCACTTCGACTACCGGAAGCAGGCGCTGCTTTACGTGGCGCAGCATTTGCCGGATCCGCGTGACGCCGCGTTCACGAAACTCGCGTCGGAGGAGGTAGTCCGGATCCTGAATCTGAGCAAGGGGCGGGCGTTCGTTCTGTTCACAAGCTATCAGCAGATGCGTCTGGTGTACGACCGGGTGTCGTTCGAGATCGAGTATCCGGCGCTGATGCAAGGCACCGGCCCGCGAACGGCGCTGCTTGAGGAGTTTCAGAATACGGCGAACTGCGTGCTTTTCGCGACGTCGTCGTTCTGGCAGGGCGTCGACGTGCCGGGGGAGCGTTTAAGCTGCGTTATTATTGATAAGTTACCATTCGCGGTACCAAGCGACCCGGTGGTGGAGGCCCGGATCAGGAGCCTCCGCGAGCAAGGCGGGACGCCGTTTTACGACTACCAGATTCCGCAGGCGGCGATCGCGCTCAAGCAGGGTTTCGGCCGTCTGATTCGAAGCCGCACAGACCGGGGCGTTCTCGCGTTGCTGGACAACCGGATCACCAAGCAGCGCTACGGCCAAGTGTTTTTCGACAGCCTGCCCGATTACGGATTTACGACCAGTATCACGGACGTGGAGAAATTTTTCAATGTTTGAAGTTTGCGTGGAACATTCATTCGCCGCCGGACACGCGCTGCGCGGTTACAAGGGAAAGTGCGAGAACGTGCACGGGCATAACTACAAGGTTCAAGTGACCGTGCAGGGATCGGAACTGGATTCCATCGGGCTGCTGGTGGACTTTGTCGAAGTGAAGCGGCTGCTGCACAGTGCGTCGGAGTATCTGGATCACAGGTTCATCAACGACCTGCCTCCGTTTGACGCGATCAATCCATCGGCGGAGAACATGGCGAAGTACTTCTACGACGGCATCAATGCGGGCTTGGACGCCGCGCGCGGCGTTCGGCTGAGTGAAGTGAAGGTCTGGGAAACCGAAATCACCTACGCCGCATACAGGCCGTAGCCGCGCTGCGGTTTAACCGATCCGGTACTGTTCGATCTTCTCCGGACGCAGCACGAGCCCGAATCCGGGTTCCGTTCTAGGCTCGATGTAACCGTCTACGGGATAGATGGGGTTCTCCAGAATTTCGTCGAAGACCTTCACGTCCGAGCCGCGCACGAAATATTCAATAAACAGGCCGTTCGGAATCGTAGCCACAAGCTGGGTGTGGAAATCCCAATTGTAGTGGGGGGCAATCGGCACATCGAACGCCGCAGCCATGTGCGCGACCTTGAGCCACTCTCCCACTCCGCCCACTACCGTGACGTCCGGCTGAAGGATGTCCGCGGCTTTGCGTTCCAGCAGATCGGCGAAGGCCCAGCGAGTGGATTCCAGTTCGCCCGTCGCGACCGGCCAATCGAGGGCCTCCGCGATGCGCGCCATGGCCGCGACGTTATCGGCGCGCACCGGTTCTTCGATCCAATAAGGGCGGTAGTCCTCGAACCGTTTCAAAGCGGAGATGGCTGTGTTCGAGTCAGGCCAGCCGCCGTTCGCGTCAAGCAGGATTTCTACGCCGTCGCCCAGGTCCTTGCGAATGAAGCGCAGTCGCCGGGCATCTTCGGAGGCGGCGAGCTTGCCGACTTTGAGCTTGATCGCCGAAAAGCCCTGCTCGACGTATCCCGCCATTTCCTTCACCAGCTCGTCGGGCGTCTGTCCTTCGCGATAGTAGCCGCCCGTAGCGTAGCAGCGCAGGTGCGTGGAATGAACGCCGAGCAGGTGCATGACCGGCATGCCCGCCGCCTTCCCGCGCAGGTCCCACAGCGCGATGTCGATGGCGCTGATGGTTCGGAGCGCCGCGCCGCGGCGTCCGGCCTGGATCGATTGGCGATACATCTCGTTCCAGAGGCCTTCGGAGTGGAGCGCGTTTGCGCCCTCCAGCATGGGGCGGAAAATCTGATCGACCATCGCGACCATGGCCTTGCTGCCGTCGTAGCCGAGCGTGAATCCCTCGCCCACGATTCCATCCTCGGTCGTGATGCGGACGATCAGGTGGTCGCGATGCGTAATGCGGCGCACGGCGTCGGACACGGCGGCGCGAAGAGGGATCGAGATGGCGATGGCTTCTACTTTTTTGATCTTCACGTTTTGTTTATGACGGCTTACCGGCGAATCACCGCGCCCGGATGCGCGCGTGTGTGGCGGCCCTTATCGAGCACGGCCTGTCCGTTGACGAACACATATTCGACGCCGGTCGAGTACTGGTGCGGTTTGTCGAAGGTGGCGTGGTCGATGATGGTGTTGGCGTCGAAGACGGTCACGTCCGCCCACTGTCCCGGACGCAGCAAGCCACGGTCATAGATGCGGATCTTCGAGGAATTCGCCGACGTCATCTTGCGAACGGCCTCCTCGATCGAGATGATTTTTTCTTCGCGCACATAGCGGCCAAGCACTCGCGCGAACGTTCCGTAGTAACGCGGATGGGGGTTGCCGCGGGCAAGCGGCCCTTCGGTCTTGACTGCGGTACCGTCGGAGCCTATGGACACGAACGGTTGCTTCAAGGCGAAGCGCATGTCGTCTTCGGAGTGGTGGAAGTATACCGTGCTAACGCCGCCGCCGTTTGCCTCGATAAGCTCAAACAGCACGTCGATGGGCTTTCCACCGAGCTCCTTGATTACTTCGTTCATTCGCTTGCCTTCAAAGCGCTTGTACTTGGGGTTCGAGAACGAGACCAGCAGCATGCCTTCCCAGCTTCCGGTGGCCGTGTAGTGGTTGTACCAGTTCGTGCCCGGAATGCCGTTGTTGATCTCATTCTCCAGACGCGCCCGGAGCGACGGATCTTTCAGCCGCTTCAGCATCGCTTGCGTTCCGCCCTCGTGCGCCCATGGCGGAATGATGCTCGAAAGATTGTTCTGGCCGGCGCGGTACGGGTACACGTGAGCCTCCACTTCCTGCCCGCGTGCGCGCGCGTTCGCGATTGAGGCAACCAGCTCCGGCATCTGGCCCCAGAGCTTGTGCTCCGCAATCTTGAGATGGATGATATCCACCGGAACCTTGGCGCGCCGCCCGATGTCGATCGCTTCGGCGACAGACTCGAAGACGCCGTAGCCTTCCGTGCGCATGTGCGTCGAGTAGATGCCGCCGTAGCGCGAAGCGACCTCGCACATCGCGACCAGCGTTTCGGTGTCGATCCACGAACCCGGAGGGCCGCTGAGAGAACTGGCGACGCCGAGCGCTCCCTGCTCCATGGCCTTCTTGACTTCCTGGCGCATCTGGTCGAGCTCGGCGGGCGTGGGTGGTCCCGCCATCGGCCCGCGCACGTAGGTCCAAACCTGACTCGACCCGACGTAGCTTCCGACGTTCGTCGAAACACCCTGTTTCAAGAGGCGATCGTAGTAGCCTTTGAAATCGGTCCAATCGGCGCGCGCATCTTCACCCGACCGGCGGCGGCCTTGTTTCCCGCCGATCGGCGCGACAGATCCGCCCTCGCCGAAGATCATCGAAGTGACGCCTTGGCGGACCATCGATTCGGCGTCGCCATCGGCGATCACGGTATAGTCCGAGTGATTATGGATATCGATGAAGCCGGGAGAAACGCTGAGTCCGCCGGCGTCGATAGTCCGCTTGGCGGTACGGCCGGCCAGCCTTCCGATGGCAGCGATTTTTCCATCGCGAATTCCCACGTCGCCCACATAGGAGGGGTTGCCGGTACCGTCGACCACGCGGCCGCCGCGGATGAGGACATCGAAATCCTGCGCACCCAGGGGCGCGAGTAGAAGGGAGAAAAGTATGAAATACCGCATGTCCTGCTATGCTAGCATCCATCCGGCGGGTCTGTAGGTTTAGCAAAGCATGGCGCATTCCCTAGGCATCTTTCCAGGCACGTTCAACCCGCCTACGCTTGCGCACGTGGAGCTGGCGCGCGCCGCTTTGACGATGGTTGATGAGGTTGCCTTCGTGCTGCCGCGAGAGTTCCCGCATAAGGGCTACGAGGGCGTAGGCTTCTCCGGCCGGCTCCGGATGGTGGAGGCGGCCATCGCCGGTCAGCCCAGGGTTTTCGCGCGAGCGGCGGATTCCGGGTTGTTCATCGACATCGCGCGGGAGTTCCGCAAAACGTATGGCCCGGACACGCGATTGGTGATGCTGTGCGGACGCGACGCGGCGGAACGGATCGTGAACTGGGACTACGGGCGTCCGGAAGCTTTTCATCGGATGCTCGATGAATTCGAGATGCTGGTGGCGTCGCGCGGCGGAGGTTACGCGCCTCCGCCGGAAATGCGGCATCGTATCCACACGCTCGACTTCGCGCTCGACGAAGTCTCGGCGACCGGAGTTCGCGACAGAATCGCCCGAGGCGAAAGCTGGGAGCACTTGGTTCCGAAGGGCGCGGCGGCCCTTGTGCGGCAGTTGTACGGAGGCGGCCGGGGAGGGGAGAACTGAGAGGGGGATGGACGCGATCAGGCGGCTTTTGAGGCGTCACGCCCGCAGCCATCGCCAGCGTGACAGGCATGATATTGTTCTAGCTTATGCAACCTCGTACGCGACGCACCTTCATCATTAGTTGGATGGCCGGCACGCTTATCGTTCTTGGCTGTCAGATTGTCGCGTTGATGACGCCACCCGCCGCGCCAGGGAGTCAAACTGTGGTGTTGATTGGGCCCACCACAGTAGTATTCGCCGCCCTCGCGGTCAACCTCCTAATTTTGTCGCTACTTTTCAGGGTAGGAGGTAAAACTGACGCCACCTTCCGGGAGAAGTTCAATGGCCTTGGTGGATCCGCCAGAGTGGCGACAACGGGATTCCTGAGGTCATTTCTAACGATATTCGCTCTGACTAAAGAGCGGAAAAGCGCAGCGGAGAAGTTGACTTTCCCTGCCCCATGGTTGTACTATCCCGGAAGCCTGAGTCGATGCGTTCAATATAAGGAGATGTCCATGTTCATGAGGCGACTTGCCCTGTCCGCGGTGGTTTGCACGATGATTCCCTGGGTTGCCGCCGCGCAATCCGGGACGCCAAAGATTTACAACACGGTGAAGCTGAAGCTGAAGGAAGGCAAGCAGGTTGTGGGCGGCACGGTGTCCTCGCCCGACCCCGACGTGTATTGCGCCATGGCCAATTCAGGATTCGATTTCACCTGGATCGAGATGCAGCACAGTTCGCTCGGCTATCAGGACGTGGCCAGAATGATCCGCGCCTGCAAGGGCGCGGCCGCGATCCCGTTTATCCGCGTTCCCGACGCGGCCGAAGGCGATATCCAGAAGGCGGTCGACATCGGAGCTCTGGGAATTATCATTCCCATGGTTGAATCGGTTGACAAGGTCAAGAATGCAGTGAAGTTCGCCAAGTATCCGCCCATGGGAAAGAGGAGCTTGGGCGGCGGCCAGTACGGCGTGATGTGGGGCGCCGATTACCGCCAGACGGCGAACGATAACATCATGATCGTGGCGATGATCGAGTCGCCCGCGGGTGTCGATATCGCGAGCCAGATCGCCGACGTTCCCGGCGTCGATGTCGTTTTCGTGGCGAGCACGGATCTCGGCAGTTTTTCGGGATTCAAGCAGGGCGAGCCGCAATATGAAGCTCTAACCATGAGGGTCCACGACGCTACGCTGAAGGCCGGGTTGAAACTGGCGGGTCCGCTCGCGTGGAAGAACCGCCCCGGATACACGTTCTTTCAGGGCCCCGGTGAAACCGCGTTGATCCGTTCCGGAGCGCAAGCGGCGCTCACGCCCGCAGGTCCGCCGACACGCAAGAGCGGCGTCGCGCCGATTGAGGGATCAGAGCCGAAATAGGTGGCACAGACGGAGATTACGACCCTCGGCGGGGGCTGCTTCTGGTGTCTTGAAGCCGTCTTCGACGAGATGAAGGGCGTCGAGTCGGTCGAATCCGGCTACATGGGCGGCCGGATCGTGAACCCTACCTACCACCAGGTTTGCACGGGCCGTTCGGGACACGCGGAGGTGGTTCGGCTCGATTTCGATCCCTCCGTGGTCTCGTTCCGCGAAGTGCTCGAAGTGTTCTTTGCGATTCACGATCCGACGACGCTGAACAAACAAGGCAACGACCAGGGGACGCAGTACCGGTCGGTGATTTTCCATGAGTCGGAATCGCAGCGGTCGACGGCGGAATCGGTCATCCGCGAGCTCGAGGCGGCAGGAGTTTTCCCCGACCCCATCGTCACGGAAGTCACGCCGGCGTCGGCGTATTACCCCGCTGAGGATTACCATCAGAACTATTTCGTGAATAATCCCGCGGCGTCCTATTGCACATTTATCGTCTCGCCGAAGCTTCAAAAGTTCCGGAAGAAGTTCGCGGACAAACGCAAGCCGGCGTGACGGACGGGCCGGTCGCCGTAGCGGAGGCCGGACCGCTCGCCGGATTGCAGATCCGCGGACCCGTCTTCCCCGGCTGAGGCCACCCGGTGACGGAGGCGTTATTCCGAATTCCGCCGCCATCGACCGTTTGGAGCCCGTCGTGTCGTCCGGCAATCGCCGCCGAATCCGCTAAAATAAAAATTCCCATGCAAGTCAAAATCTTCCCCGCCGGCGCGGTTACTGGCTCCATTTCTTTGCCCGGCGACAAGTCGATCTCGCACCGCTATGCAATGCTCGCGGCCATCGCCGAAGGCGTGACGGCGATCGAGAATTATTCCACAGGCGCCGACTGCCACTCCACCTTGGCTTGCGTCCGCGCCTTGGGAATTCCGGTCAAGGTGGACGGAACGCTCGTAAGAATTGAAGGCCGCGGAATGAACGGCCTCTTGGCGCCTGCCGGCTGCCTCGAGGCGGGTAACTCGGGCTCTACCATCCGCATGCTCTCCGGCATTCTCGCCGCTCAGCCGTTCGTGAGCCGCATCGCCGGCGACGAATCCCTTGCGCGCCGCCCCATGGCTCGCATCATGCGGCCGCTGGCTCAAATGGGCGCGTCGATTTCCGCCCGCGAGGGCCAGTTCCCGCCCCTCGAAATCCACGGCGCGAAGCTCGCCGGGATCGACTACACGCTGCCAGTCCCCAGCGCTCAGGTCAAAACTTCCATTCTTTTCGCCGGCCTCTATGCCGCGGGAGAAACCGTCGTTCGCGAGACCGTCCGCTCGCGAGACCATTCCGAGATTGCCTTGCGCCAGTTCGGCGCGAACATCTCGGTGGAACGCCGCGTCATCACGATCCAGGGCGGGTCCGAACTTAAGGGTTGCGAACTGGCCGCGCCCTCGGACCTGTCTTCGGCCGCGTTTTTTCTAGTGGCGGCGCTGCTGATTCCGGGTTCGCGAATTTCCATTCGCGGCGTGGGCCTGAACCCGACGCGCGCGACTCTTCTCGACGTTCTGGTTGGAATGGGCGCGAACATTCGTCTCGCCAATGTGGAGCAGAAGGGCGGGGAAATGATTGGTGAAATCATCGCGGAATACGCGCCCATCCGCGGCGGCGCAATTGAAAAGGACGTGACCGCCGCGCTGATCGACGAAATTCCCGTGCTCGCCGTGCTGGGCGCTTCAAGCGAAGAGGGGCTCACCGTTCGGGACGCAGGCGAGCTTCGCATCAAGGAGACTGACCGCATTGCCACCATTGTCGACAACCTCCAACGTATGGGCATCGCCGCCGAAGCGCTCCACGACGGGCTCGTGATTCCAGGGAAGCAGAAATTCCGCGCCGCGGCCTTCGATTCCTTTGGCGATCACCGCATTGCCATGGCCTTCGCTGTTGCGGCGCTCGCCGCCGACGGCCCATCGACGATCGACAATGCGGAAGCTGCTTCCGTCTCCTTCCCCGAATTCTACGACACGCTAAAGCAGGTGGCCCAATGACGATCGACGAACAGATGCTTCACCTGCGCAAGGGCCTCTCCGAGCTGATTCGCGAAGAGGAACTGCGTGAACGCCTGAATGAGGGCCGCCCGCTGCGCGTCAAGGCTGGTTTCGATCCAACGGCGCCCGACCTCCATCTGGGCCACATCGTACTGCTTCGGAAGATGAGGGACTTCCAGGATCTGGGCCACAAGGTCATCTTTCTGATCGGCGACATGACCGGCATGATTGGCGATCCCACTGGACGCAATATCACCCGTCCGCCGATGACGCGCGAAGACATTGCCCGCAACGCCGAGACCTACAAGACTCAGGTCTTCAAGATTCTCGACCCCAAGGAAACCGAGATCCGCTTCAACAGCGAATGGCTCGGAAGGATGGGCTTTGTCGATCTCGTCCGGCTCTGCTCGCGCTACACGGTGGCGCGCATTCTGGAGCGCGACGACTTCTCGAAGCGTTACAAAGACGGCTCGCCCATATCTCTCCACGAGCTGCTTTACCCGGTTTCGCAGGGATATGATTCCGTGAAGCTACACTGCGACGTCGAATTGGGTGGCACCGATCAGAAGTTTAATCTCCTCGTGGGCCGCGCGCTCCAAAAGGATTTCGGTCAGCCTCCTCAGATTGTCGCCACCACGCCGTTGCTCGAAGGCCTCGACGGCGTCAACAAGATGTCGAAGTCCCTTGGCAACTACATCGGAATCGCCGAGCCGCCCGAGATCATGTTTCGCAAGATCATGCAGATCAGCGACGATCTGATGTACCGCTACTACCTGCTGCTCACCGAGGAGAACGAAGTCTCGATCGACGGGCTAAAGCGCAGGCTTACCCCGATGGCGATGAAGATGGGGTTGGGAAGGCTGCTGGTAACGCAGTTTCATTCCAAGGCCGACGCCGAAGCCGCAGAGCAACGCTTCGACCGTGAGGTACGCCACAAAGGAACTCCCCAGGACATGATCGAGACTAAGCTGGAGGGCTCAGTACTGGCACAAGGAAGCCTGCGCGTGGACAAGTTGCTTGTGCAGGTGGGTCTCGCCGATTCCGTGAGCGACGCCGTCCGGAAGATTAAGGCGGGCTCGGTCCATATAAACCAAGCCAAAGTACTCGATCTGCTGCATGTCTACGAGGGAGGCGACATGTTGATCCGGGTCGGCAGAAACTGGCGGCGCATCAGAGAAGGGTAAGCCATGCTCGGATTCCGGGACAATCTTACCCTCTCGGCCCGCGCTCTCCGTGTGCACAAACTTCGCGCGAGTCTGACGATTCTGGGTCTGACCATGGGCGTCGCGACGCTCATCACCGTAATGACGCTCGTCCAGGGCGCGAATCTCTATGTGGAACAGAAAATCGCGAACCTTGGGACGAATGTGTTCGAGATCGCCCGTACCCCGTTCGTCGCTACCGATTTCGCGCTGATCGTGAAAGCGCTGCGCAACAAGCACCTCACCCTCGACGATGTTCGCGCCATCGAGCACGGCTGCGCCGACTGCCGGCTTGTGGGCGCGAAGGCCAAGAGCACGTTGAGCGCGCGCTACCAGAACAAGGAAGTGCAGGATACCAGTATCGCCGGCCACACGCCCAACATGAGCGAGATCGACACGCGTACCGTCGTGCTTGGCCGCTACTTCACGGAAACGGAAGATCAGCATCGCGTTGCCGTCTGTCTGCTGGGAGACGCGCTTGTGCGGGAGTTCTTCACCGGACAGAATCCGCTCGGGAAGAGCGTCCGCTTGGGCAATGAGGAGTTCACTGTAATCGGGACGTTCGAGAAGATCGGATCCGTCCTTGGGCAGGATCAGGACAATTTCGCCGTCGTGCCGTTGAGCAGTTACTTTCGCTTTCGCGGCTCGCGCGTGAGTCTCACGCTCGAAGTAAGGGCATCGGGAGGACAGGACGTCTTTGACAGAGCGCAGGACGAAGCCCGGGTCGTCTTGCGCGCCAGGCGTCATCTTACGGGAGACCGCGAAGACGACTTTTTTATCGCCACTCCGCAAAGTTACATTGCTCTCTGGCAGAGCATCAGCGCGGCCTTTTTCGCGGTATTCGTGATGGTAAGCTCGATTTCGGCGATCGTTGGCGGAATCGTCATCATGAACGTTATGCTGGTTAGCGTGACCGAGCGAACCAAGGAGATCGGCGTGCGCCGCGCCGTGGGAGCCACTCAACGCGACATACTGCGCCAGTTCCTCGCCGAGAGTGTTATGCAGTGTCTGGTGGGAGGGTCGGTGGGTGTGGCCATCGGCTTCGCCTGCGCCCTTGCCCTGCGAACGCTTACGGCGTTTCCGGCTTCGGTTCAAACGTGGGTGGCGATACTCGGGCTGGCGCTGAGCTCCGTGATCGGTCTGTTCTTCGGAATCTATCCCGCCACCAAAGCGGCCAAGCTCGATCCGGTCGCTGCGCTGCGGGCTGAGTAAGATGATCCGCGCCGAACTCGTCGAAAATCTTCGGGTCGCGCTCGACACGCTGCGAGCGCGAAAAGTACGCTCCGGCCTCACGGTGCTCGGCATCGTGATCGGCGTCACCTCGGTAATTTCAATCGCCTCCATCATCACCGGCCTTAACGGGTACATCAAGACGCGCGTCGAATCGATGGGATCGCGCACCTTCTTCGTGTCCCGCATCCCGTTCGGATTGGGGGGACGCATGCCGGAGAAGATCCGCATCCGCAAATACCTCACCGATGCGGACGGTCCTTTCCTCCGGGAATCCTGCCCGTCGATCGCCTTCGCAACCACATTCGCCAGCCGCATCGATTTCACCCAGATGACCGACAACGTTCGCTACGGCAACGAGCATGTCGAGAAGCTGATCCTGCGCGGCGTGGAGCCCGACTACTCGCGCGCCATACCTCTCTTTTCGGTCGAGTACGGCCGCTTCGTCTCTCCGGACGATCTGGACCACAGCCGTTCCGTTGCGGTGATTGGCGCGGCCATCTCCGAAGCCCTGTTTCCACACACCGATCCTCTCGGGAAGACCATGCGCCTCAACGGCCGCCCGTATGAAGTGATCGGCGTCTTCGACCATGACCCTGGTATGTTCGGCGGCTTCGGCGTGGATCAGTTCGTCGTGATCCCCCTCACAAATTTCCGCAAGAACTATCCCGCAATCCGCGAGCGTTTCATCGCCGTTTCGGTTCGGGAGGACGCGGACATGAACGTTGGGCGCAACGAAGTGGTCGAGGCCATGCGGCGCAAGCGCCGGGTCTCGCACCATGGCGACAACGATTTCGAAATCGCCGACCCCGACTTTCTAAGTAACCTCTGGGACCAGCTCACCGGCGCGATGGTGTTGCTCACCGGCATCATCAGCTCCATCGGATTGCTGGTGGGCGGAATCGGAGTCATGAACATCATGCTGATATCCGTTACGGAGCGCACGCAGGAAATCGGAATCCGCAAGGCGATCGGCGCGCGCAAATCGGACATCCGCGTTCAATTCCTGCTTGAGGCCGTGACGCTTTCCGGTCTCGGAGGCGTAATCGGCATCCTGTTCGGCGCGGTCATCGCTTTCGCGGTGCGCACCCTCATCCCGTCGATTCCGGCGGCGCTTTCCGTGTTGTGGGTTGCGCTTGGCGTCGGAATATCCGTCAGCGTGGGCTTGTTCTTCGGCTACTACCCAGCCGACCGCGCCGCAAACCTCGATCCCATCGTCTGCCTGAGATACGAATGAGTCTGAGTCGCGAAATGCCGCGGGTCCTTACTCCCTCCGACCTGGAAGCGGCCCTGAAGCTCAGCACGGCCGCCGGCTGGAATCAGGCGCCGGAGGATTGGCTGCGCGTCATGCGGCTCGCGCCCGAGGGATGTTTCGGCATTGACGCGGATGGCAGCCTGGCGGCAACCGCAACCGTGGTTTGCTACGGCGCGGATCTGGCCTGGATCGGCATGGTGCTGACGGACCCGGCCATGCGCGGCCGCGGCTTCGCGAGGCGTTTGATGGAGCACGCGATCGCCGGCGTTTCGGTTTCGTGGATCAAACTCGATGCCACCGATATGGGCCTGCCGCTTTACCGGAAGCTCGGATTCGTGGACGAATGCGCGATCGAACGTTGGGCAGTCGAGGCGGCGCCGGGCTGCCTGGACGCGCACCCGTCTGGCCCGGCGGACGGCCGTACCTCGTCGGACGACCAGGCTCTTTTGGACGACCGCGCGGCGCTCGGCGCCGACCGTTCCGCATTATTCGCTATCCTTGAAGAGGAAGGTCATTTGTCCGGGCGCCCTGGAGCAAGAGCGGCCTATTTCGGCCCTTGTGCAAGCGCTACCCTTGAAGGCGCAATGGCTCGGTTGTGCCCGTTCCTCGACCAGAACAAGGGGAAGCCGGTATATTGGGACTTGTTCCCGGACAACCGGAACGCCGCCGGGCTTGCCGCGGAGTTCGGGTTCAAGCCGGTCCGGCGTCTGACGCGGATGGTGAGGCCGGGTATCGAAAACCCGAAAACCCTGGCGAGTGACCCCTCGCTGATATACGCCATCGCCGGCTTCGAATATGGTTAGACTCGATTGGGTACAGATTCCGCTTTACGAGCCGTTCCGCATCTCAAACGGAGCAATCTCCGTGAAAGATGCAATCGTCGTTTCGTACCGTAGCGGCGGCGTCACGGGTTACGGCGAAGCCTCCCCGATGGCCGGCAATTTTTATTCCGCGGAAACGCCGGAGTCCTCCTGGGCGGCTCTCGAAAAACTAGCCCCGGCTGTGCTGCGGGACGCGGGTGCGGACCTCGACGCCGTCGTCGACGGGGAAGCGTTCGCCAAGGCGGGCATTCGCGGAGCTTTGCTCGATCGTGAGCTGCGCGCCTCAAACACACCGCTATGGAAGTGGCTTGGCGGCGAAGATCGCCCGGTTCCCTCGGGAGTCGCTCTCGGCATTTTCGATACCATCGACGAGCTCCTGGAACGCGTCACGCGGTTCGTGATGGAAGGCTACCGGCGCGTGAAAGTGAAGATTCAGCCAGGCTGGGATGTGGACCCCGTATCCCGGGTCCGCGAGCGTTTCCCCACGCTGCCGCTGATGACGGATGCCAACGCCGCTTACACCATCCGCGACGTGGCGGTGTTCCAGGAGCTCGACCGCTTCAACCTCATGATGTATGAACAGCCGCTCGGCCGGAACGCTCTCGAAGACATGGCGGAGTTATCGCGGTCGGTTCGGACGCCGGTCTGCGCCGATGAGTCCGCCGAATCCCTCGCCATGCTCGAACGTCTGATCGAGCTTCGAGCCGCGAGCATCATCAACGTCAAGATTCAGCGGGTGGGCGGCATCCACAACGCAAAGCGCATGCACGACCGCGCTCTTGAAGCCGGACTTCCCTGTTGGGTAGGCACCATGCCGGAGCTTGGCATCGCTTCGGCCGAAGCCGTGCATCTGGGAACGCTCGCCAACTTCATCTTCCCCACCGACGTCGAAGCGTCGTCGCGCTGGTATCTGGACGACATTGTCGAGCCTCCCATCGAAATCGACGGCGCGGGATATCTCCATCCGCGGACCGTCCGGGTTTCAGAGGAAAAACTGGAGCGCTACGGCGTTCGCAGACTGGAGTTTTCTTGACCGCGCATCGCCGACTTTGCTACTGGAAGCTGAAGAACCGCGAGTTGCAGCTTGGCAACCGGACGCTGATTGCGGCCGTTCTGAACGTTACGCCCGACTCGTTTTCGGACGGTGGCAAGCACCTTGACCCCGACCGCGCCTTCGCCCGCGCGATCGAGCTTGAGGAGCAGGGAGCGGATATCATCGATATCGGCGCCGAGTCCACTCGTCCCGGCTCGAAACCCATCGAAGCGGCCGAAGAGCTGCGCCGTCTGGTCCCGGTGCTCAAGCGGCTGAAGAACAGCCTGGGTATTCCGATTTCCGTCGACACCTACAAGGCGGAAGTCGCGGAGAAAGCGCTCGAGCACGGCGCGGAAATCATTAACGACCCGAGCGGGCTCACGCTCGACCCTCAACTCGCGCGCACCGTGGCCAATCACAACGCCGGATTGATCCTGAATCACATGCGGGGGAGGCCGGAAACCTGGGCGAAGCTTCCGCCGCTGCCCGACGTGATGAATACGATCGTGCGGGACCTCGACGCTACCGCCCACAGGGCGCGCGGGGCGGGCGTGGAGCGGGCGCGAATCGTGGTCGATCCCGGCATTGGATTCGGCAAACGCAAGGAACAGAACTCAGAGATTCTTGCGCGCCTCGACCAGCTGGGAAAACTGGAACTTCCGATATTCGTGGGTGTTTCGCGGAAGAGCTTCCTTGCGCAGAAGACGCCACTCGAAACTCAGTATGCGA
Organism: Candidatus Sulfopaludibacter sp. SbA3; assembly: GCA_945893365.1. GTDB lineage: Bacteria > Acidobacteriota > Terriglobia > Bryobacterales > Bryobacteraceae > SYKU01. The sequence goes on from CAMDED010000083.1 coordinate 16,630, forward strand.
CGGCGGCCGCGGTGGCGGCGTCGATCCTTGGAGGCGCGCACATCGTTCGCGTGCATGATGTCGTCGAAATGCGCGCCGTGGCGGCGATGGCGGACGAGATCCTTCGCGGCGTCGCGCGCGAGGAGCCGGAAGAAGAGGAAGAGAAGAAGCCAAAGTTCGCGCCGCCCCGCGAACAGAGACCCGGTGGACCGCTTCAGCGCCCGCGCCCGAAGATCGGCCCTCCCGCGTAGAAGTTCAGTTGCTTGACGGCTGCCGGTCAAAGGATCGCTCGCGAGCGGCCGACTCTGGAAGTTGGATGGGCACGCTTGCCGGATTGGCGCTTCCGGGGCCTCCGTTCGGAGTTCAGCAGTCCAGTATCGGCTGCTTCGTAGGCCAGCCGCCGGACCGCTGCGAATCGTACGTTGATGGTCGCTGGTGCAACGTTGCCGAGTTTCGAATTGCATCCGATATCGGAGCGCCACGCAGCGATTGAGCGCGAGCCTGCTCCACATTCCGATTGCAGGATTTATCTTGATGGCTTGAGGTCTGCTATCCTACAAAAGCGCCTTTGACTAATAACGCCACCCGATAACGTCTTCTTCGCGGCCCCCGCTCGCAGCCGAAGTGTGTCTTTCGAAGGAGAAGGAATTGAATCCCAAATGGCAAGTTGAGTTTTTCCGTGGAGTCGCGCTGGATTTTTGGCGCCTCGCCATGTCCCCGGAGCAGACGTGCTCCGAAGTCGATTTTCTGCAGCGCGTGCTTCAGGCGAGTGCGTCACCGCACCTGCTCGACGTTCCGTGCGGGAACGGACGTCACTCGATCGAGTTGGCCAGACGGGGACACCGCGTCACCGGAGTCGACCTGAGCGAAGAGTTCATTGAGGAAGCCAGGAACACCGGCGCCGGCCTCCCCGCGCAATGGGTATGCGGCGACATGCTCGACCTCCCGTGGCGGTGCGAGTTCGACGGCGCTTTCTGCTTTGGGAACAGCTTCGGCTACCTCGATTCCGATGGGGCCCGCCGTTTCCTGAAGGCCGTGGCCGGCACTCTCAAACCAGGGTCCCGCTTCCTGGTGGATACCGGAATGTCCGCGGAATCGATCCTGCCTGGGCTTCTACAGAAGCGCTGGCATAAGACTGGAGACATTTACGTGCTGAGCGAGAATCAGTACCATCCGCGGGAAGGCCGCCTCGATATTCAATACACGTTCATTCGCGGCGGCCAGACGGAGACGCGGCCCACAAGCAGCTATGTTCTGACGGTCAACGAGATCTGCCGGATGCACGTGGAAGCGGGCCTCGAGCCGGTGGAACTGCTCAGCTCCATTGGCGGAGATCCGTACCAGCTTGGCTCGCCCAGGCTGATCGTGGTTTCCGAAAAGCGCTGACGAGCGAAGCCGCGGGGTTGTTGTCCAAAACGACGCCTGGCGATCGTGAGAAACTTAACGGCAATGGGCCGATCACTTTTCGTCAGGCGTTGGTATTTCATTTTCGCGATTCTCCTTGCCGTTCTTGCTCCTTCGCTGCGGGCGTACTTCCCGCCTCGCGGCAAGTGGGAGAAGAAACCTCCAGCCGCGGTTGGGATGAATGCCGCGAAGCTCAAACAGGCGATAGACTACGCGCAATCGAACGGCAGCGCTTGGGACTTCGAAAAGGACCAGGTCCGCACCTTTGGCGCGGTTCTCGGACCGCTGCCGAACAAACGCGCCGGGACCAACGGCATCATTTTGCGGCACGGTTATGTGGTCGCGGAGTTCGGCGATACGAAGGCGAACGATCCGGTCTACAGCGTCGCGAAGAGCTTCCTTTCGACCGTGTGCAGCGCCGCCGTTGGGCGAGGGCTGATCAAGGACGTCAACGATCCGGTGGCGAAGTACATCCATGACGGCGGCTACGATTCGCCGCACAACGCCAAGGTCACGTGGAAGCATCACCTCCAACAGACCAGCGAATGGGAAGGGGCGCTCTGGGGCAAGAACGCCGACTTCGTAGGCGCGGAGGCGTTCGGCAGGGGCGAACGCAAGCCGCGGGGGATTCAGGAGCCCGGATCGCTTTACGAATACAACGACGTCCGAATTAACCGGTTCTCGCTGTCGCTGCTGCGGTTGTTCGGCAAGGGCCTTCCCGAGGTTCTAAAGGCGGACATCATGGACCCGATCGGCGCATCGGCGGACTGGCGATGGGTCCCCTACAACAATTCGAACGTCGAGATTGACGGACGCCAGGTAGGCAGCGTCAGCGGGGGCACGCGCTGGGGCGGCGGGCTTTGGATCAACTCGAAGGATCTGGCGCGCTTCGGTCTGCTGATTCTCAACGAGGGGAAGTGGGACACGCGGCAACTTGTTTCCGGGAAATGGTTGAAGGATGCCGTGACGCCCGGCGAACACGGTCCCGATTATGGGTATCTTTGGTGGCTCAACACGAAGAAGACACACTGGCCGAGCGCGCCTGCCTCAAGTTTCGCCGCCTTGGGGAACGGATCGAACACCATCTGGATCGATCCCGAGCACGACATCGTCTTCGTCTGGCATTGGCACAAGGGTGAGGCGGTGGACGGCATGTTGCAGCGGATTCTCGCGGCTGTGAGCGGTGAGTAGCGCGGCCTTTCCGGTGTGAAACCTTATCTCCGCTCCAACGGGCGGCCGGGAATTGAGGAGAGCCAGACCTTCCTCTGAACTTTTCCTCCATCATTTACGTTTCCCAAGCGATGGAACCACGCAAGAGCGCCGTTCTATTTCTCCTGCTTGGTTCGGAGATCCTCCGCAGCCAGGCGGGGGGCGCGATAACGAATCGTTTGCCGTCTCCCACGGGCGCCGTCCGGATCGGGCGAGTGAGTTACCACTGGATCGATTCCGCGCGGCGGGAGCTACTCGCCAGCATGGTCCCCTCCTATCGGGAGCTGATGGTGGATGTGTGGTATCCAGCCGAAACGACCGCCGGCCACGCACCTGCTCCGTACCTCGTGGATTTGCCCGCGGTCGAGACGCTCGGCGGCCAAGCGAGCGCCAGAAAGCAGTTTGGCGCGGCGTACGAACGGATGATAGAGGGGAGCCTGCAGACTCATGCGCAGGAAGAGGCGGTATTTGCGCGCGGCGTGGCGTTGCGGCCCGTATTAGTCTTTTCCCATGGGCTCGGTGTTCTTAAGACGAGCTATACCGCGCTGCTTGAAGATCTGGCGAGCAACGGGTACGTGGTTGCCGCCATAGCTCACACCTACGACACCGCGCTTGTGACGTTCCCCAATGGGCGGGTGGTTCGACAGGAGCAGGAACGAAGGCGCGCGGCATCGGGCTCCGAACACGCAAGTATCCAATATGAGAACGGTCGAATGAAGGTTTGGGCGGCCGACGTCCGGTTCGTAGTCGATCAGCTCACGCGCTACGATCGCGAGGCGGAGTTTGGGGCGCCCTTTCAAGGCCATCTGGACCTCGCGCGTATTGGGACACTGGGGCACTCCTCCGGTGGCCGCGCCGCGGGGCTGGCGTGCCAGACAGCCAGACAGACCGGCGGGTGCGCGCATGTCTCAACATGGATGGGGTCGCCAGCAACTTGCCGTTCTATCGGGATGTGCAAGGCAAAACCATGGCACAGCCGTTTCTTTTGTTCGTCCGTAAGCGTAATAGCGCGCCGCCGAGCGATGAGGAACTCCGCGGCATGGGATTCAGCCGCGAGGAGTTGCCGAAGTTGATCCAATCGGTGGACAGGAAGCAGGACGATCTTCTCCGAGGCATGCCTGGGGGTTGCTACCGCGTCACTCTTCAAACCGCGCGCGCGAATCTCATGAGTTTCAGCGATTTGCCGCTGCTCGAAACCGACGGCGATGATGCCCCACGCGCCCACAGTCTTCGCAACATGGAAATCGTTCGCGACCACACGCGCGCCTTCTTTGACAAGACCCTGCGCGGAAGAAACGACACGGTCCTCGACCGGGCATCGACGGCCGATGCGGAGGTGCGAGTCGAGTGGTTCCCACCCCCGGTGGAAGCGGGAGCGCATTCAAACAGATAACCCCGCATATGGCAACCAGCATCCATCTTGTGTTTACGAACCGTCCGGCTCGCGGGCGACACCTGTCCGAAGACCTGCAACACGAATAAAGGAAGGAAATCGATATGAAGATCTTGACTCTCTGCACAATTCTCGGCTCCCTCTCGCGAATTCCCGCCGCGGAGGTCCCCGTATTGGATCTTTCAACGTTTGAATTCAAAAACGCCAAGACGGAAGTCACAAACTGGCTCGGGGTCTCCGCGCTCAAGATGGTTGAGGCCGGCAGGTCTCCCGGCGAGGCGTTTGCCAGGATCAAAGGCCAAATATTTCACGACGGCACAATCGAGGTAGACGTTGCCGGCAAGCCGGGAATGAACGCGGGTCCACTCGCGCGGGGATTCATCGGCGTAGCCTTTCGAATACAAGCGGACGGCAAAAGAATGGAGAATATATACGTGCGTCCGGCAAACGGGCGCGCCCCCGATCAGGTGCGCCGGAATCACACCCTTCAATACGTCTCGGTACCCGACTGGCCGTGGGAGCGGCTGCGGAAGGAGTATCCGGAAATGTATGAATCCTATGCGGACATGGACTCCGGAGAATGGGTCCACTTGAGGATTGTGGTTCGTGGAACCGCTGCCTCTCTGTATGTGGGCGAAGCGAAACGGCCGAACCTCATCGTGAACGACCTGAAGCTTGGCGATTCGACCGGCGGAGTGGCCTTGTGGATCGGACCGGGAACGGAGGGATACTTCCGGAACCTGCGCATCTCGGCGGAAGGCGCCAATGCTCCGAAATAGGGCCCGAACATGGCCACTGGACGACCTTCACAGGGGCAGCGAAGCCTTGAGCGTAATTTGCTTCCCCGCAGCGCGATCTTCGATGCGCAACTCGCCGCTCTCCATCTTCACGTCGTCCACCTTCGAAAACCCAGCCGGCGTGCGCGCATAGAAGATCAGGAAATCCGTCTCGATCTTCGACTTCGCCGGCAGCCAGCGGTAGGTGGGCACGCCAAACATCGACCCCGTTGAAATCACTTCGCGGCGCGGCAGATCGAAAGGCTGCGTACCGAACTCGAGGCCGCGCGCCATCTGATTGGGCGCCACATAATTCTCCCAGGTCTGAAGCCACGGAGATTCCTCGCGCTTTATGACATAGCCCAGGAGCAGCCGTTTTCCGGGATGCAATGCGGTTACAAAGACAAGCTTTCGCGAAGGGTCGAGCGCGGTCGTCGTATGGTCGCCGGAATTCGGCGGAGCGGGCGCGGCGCGCAGGTCGATCTTGCCGCCAGCGATCCCCGGAGCCATAGGCCACGTGAAATCTTCGAACGAAGTAAGACGGTGCGGCAGTCCGCCTCCCTTGCCTTCGTGCTTCCGCGTCTTCGAAGGACCCGCGGAAAAATCGACGACCGTTACGCCCGCCTCGAGGAACGGCGAGCCGATGGTCGCATGCTCCGCCCAGTTGACGGGCCGGTCGAAACCCATCAGGTTCTCAAGTTCACTGTGAACGTAGACAACGCTCTCCGAATCCACGATGCGGATGGTGCGCGTCAGGACCTCCTGCACGATGGGCAATTTCACGGACTGCGTCAGGACGGAAGTGCCGCCGTTCTTTGTATGGGCACGCGTTTCCCACGGCAGCGCGTGCGCCTCGCCGTGGCCCCTCAAGCCCGCGGCCTGCTCTTCCCTGGATACGGGACCAAAGCCGTCCACGCAAACAAAGTGACCGCGCGAATTTCCGAAACGCGCGGGTTTGCCGGCTTCACGGGCGATCCGCGCCGGATTCCAGAGCGGACTCAGCTTTGCCGGATCGTCGCGCAGGATAAGGTTCGCCAGCGCCCCGCCCTCCGCCATCACGGTGAGCTCCAGTTTGTCGTTTGAAACCACGAGCGCCGGAAGACCTTCAAAGACGCTCGTCGATTGCCCGAACGCGGAGCCAAGGACGGCAAGAAGCAATAAGACTCGCATGGTCCGTTATTATTCCACATTCCCGTCATATGGAAAACGGCACGCCCCGAAAGGTGATCCGCGGGAAGCGCGAATGCCTAAATATGCTTCTTCTTCCAGTCTCCGCGGCGGAACAGAACGATAGCCACAACGGCCATTGTGGCCTCAGCTATGGGAATCGCGAGGAAGACGCCGCTCGGCCCCATGCTCCAAGCCACGGCGAGCGCGTACGCAAGCGGCAGTTGCCACATCCAGTAGCAGAAAACATTGATGATCGTCGGAGTCACTGTATCGCCCGCGCCGTTGAAGGCCTGCACCATCACCATTCCCCACGCGTAGGCGATATTGCCGTAACTGATCAGCCGCAGACACTGAACGGCGACTTGCACGGTGTCCGTGGAGGATGTGAACAGCCGTACGATCGGCTCCGCGAAGACGATGAACACAACGCCTTCCGCGCCGAGAAAGAGCATGTTGTAGAAGGCCGTCACCCAGACCGCGCGCTCGGCGCGTTCCGGCTTCTTTGCGCCAAGACACTGACCCACTAGCGTGGCGGCGGCGTTGCTGAGCCCCCACGAGGGCATGATCGCAAAGATGATAATGCGGATCGCGATCGTGTAGCCCGCCACGGCGGCGTCGCCGAAGGAGGCCACCATCCGGGCGAGGCCGATCCAGCTTGCGTGCGCGATGAGGAATTGCAGAATGCCGGTGAGCGATACGCGAATCAGCGTCATCATCACGCCGGCGTTCAGGCGGAGGTGTCTCGCGCGAATCTGAATACGGCCGTTACCCCGGAAGAGGATGTAGAACTGGTACAGGACTCCGATTCCGCGCCCGGTCGATGTCGCCACGGCCGCGCCCGTGACGCCGAGCTCCGGAAACGGGCCGAGTCCGAAGATCAGGCAAGGGTCGAGCACAAGGTTGATCAGGTTCGAGAGCCACAGCACACGCATGGCGATGGATGCGTCGCCCGCGCCCCGGAAGATAGCGTTGTTGAGGAAGAGCAGCATCACGGCCCAATTGGAGCCGAACACGATCGCGGTGTAGCGGGAGCCCGTGGCGACGATCTGGTCCGACGCGCCCATCAGACCGAGCAAATGGGGCGCGAACCAGACGCCGGCGATTCCCACCGCGACCGCAACGGCGAGGCCGATCGCGATCGACTGAACGGCGGCGACGGCCGCGCCCTCACGGTCCTTTTCTCCGATGCGGCGCGCCACCATCGCCGTGGTCGACAGACTGAGCCCCAGGGCGATGGAGAATACCAGCGTCAGCATCGACTCGGTGAGTCCGACAGTCGCGACTGCCGCCGATCCGAGACGCGCCACGAAAAACACATCCACAACGGCGAACAGGGACTCCATCACCATTTCGAGCACCATCGGGATGGCGAGCAGAGTTATAGCGCGGCCGAGGCTGCCCTCGGTGTAGTCGCGGTTCGAGCCGTGAATCGCCTCGCGGATGGACGCAAGGATTCCCGGCTGCGCATTCGGGAATGGAGAAGCGGAATCGATTTCTAATCATAGCGCGCGGGGCTTATATAATAGGCTCGATGTCATTTGCCGGAATGAGAGTTCTCTCGCTTGAGAGCAGGCGCGCCGTGGAGATGGCGCAACTGATCCGCAACAGACACGGAGATCCGGTGGTTGCGCCTTCGATGAGGGAAGTCCCGCTTGATCGGAACGAGGAAGCTTTCGCATTCGCGGAGCGGCTGTTTGCGGGCGAGTTCGACATGATGATTCTGCTCACCGGAGTCGGCACGCGGCTGCTGAACCAGGCTCTCGAGACCCGGTTTCCAGGAGGACGATTCATCGACGCGCTGCGGAAGCTACCCGTGGTTGCGCGCGGTCCGAAGCCTGCCGCCGTCTTGCGCGAGTGGCAAGTGCCTATGGCCGCACTAGCGCCCGAACCGAACACCTGGCGCGAGGTTCTGGCCGTGACAGAGGGCCGCGCGGAGCGGCGCATCGCGGTACAGGAATACGGAAAGCCGAGCGTGGAACTGCTGGACGGTTTGCGCGCGCGCGGCGTCGAGGTTACTTGCGTTCGCGTCTATCAATGGGATCTGCCGGAGGACACTGCGCCGCTCCGCGAGGCCTGCGCGCGCCTCGCGGCGGGTACGCTTGACGTCGCGCTTTTCACGACGTCGATTCAGATCGCGCATCTTTTGCGCATTGCCGCGGAGATGGGAATCGAACAGGCGGTAAAGGATGCGTTTTCGCGTATCGTGGTCGCCTCAATCGGACCCACGACGAGCGAAGCGCTCGAAGAGTATGGCATTCATGCGGACCTCGAACCGAGCCACCCAAAGATGGGGTTTCTGATTCAGGAGACCGCTGCGCGGGCAGGACAACTGCTGGGAGAAAAACGATGAATCGACGGGAAGCGTTTCGGGGATTGATGGGATTCGCGGCGGCTTCGCCGCTTTTCGGGCAATCGGCGGCGCAGCCGGGCGACGACGATCCGATGGGTCCGATCAACGTCCACGAATTCGAGGAGGTCGCAAAGCGGAAGCTCAATAAACTCGCCTACGACTTCATCGCCGGCGGCGTCGAGGATGAACTCACGCTGCGGGCGAACCGCGAAGGATACAAGCATTTCTACCTTGTGCCGCGAGTGATGACGGACGTCAGCAAGGTCAACACGTCGGGTGAGGTTCTGGGGGTCAAGATGAACGCCCCCATCCTGATTGCGCCGACGGGCGGTAAGAACCTGGTGTTTCCGAACGCCGAATCGGTGGTGGCGAAGGCGGCGCTGGCGAGCGGCACTCTATTTTGCACGGGTAGCGGCGTGGACATCGCAGTGGACGCCAAGGACACGCCAATGTGGTGGACCAATACGACTGGCCACGCGACGAAGGAAGCGGCGTCGAACTACGCGCGGCGCGTCGAGGACCGCGGCGCGCTGGGCATCACGGTTACGGTCGATAATCAGTATCAATCGAATCGCGACCGCAACAATCGCAATCGTTTCGACTACGGTTACATGCAGGGGGGCGTTCCGAAGCCCGGCGAGGTCCGCAAGCCGCGCAATCCGGCGCTGCCCGCGATGTGGCAGCCGCACACGCCCGGCCTGACGTGGGATTACATCGACTGGCTAAGGGGCGCGACAAAGCTGCCGGTGATCCTGAAGGGGATACTGGCGCCCGAAGACGCGCGAATCGCCGTGAACCGTGGCGCGTCGGGCATCATCGTTTCGAATCACGGCGGCAGGCAGCTTGACGGCGCGATCGCGACCATCGACGCGCTTCCGGACGTGATCGACGCGGTTGGCGGCGAGGTCCCGGTTCTGATGGATGGCGGTATCCGGCGCGGCAGCGACATTCTGAAAGCGCTCGCGCTGGGCGCGAAAGCCGTGCTCGTGGGAAGGGTGCCGCTTTGGGGGCTGGGAGCGTTCGGGCAGCCTGGCGTCGAGCGCGTCCTGTGGATGCTGGGAGCGGAATTGAAGCTTGCCATGGCTCTCGCGGGGAGGGCGGATCTGGCATCGATCGACCGGAAACTGGTCAAGCGTTTATGAAGCTGTGGCTGTTGCTGTTGGCGGCGGTTCCGCTTTTCGCGGCGGAGAAAACACACGAAATCTGTTCCGCGTGCCACAGCGAACAAGTGGAGCAATTTTCCGCGCATACGCACTTCCGAAAGGGCATGAGTTGCGATGCCTGCCACGGGCCGAGCGTCGCGCACCGCACGGCAACCGGCGGAGTGGCGCCGGACCGCGTCTCGGCGCCCGATGAGGTGCCCGCTCTGTGCGGGTCCTGCCACCCGGCGCAGCGGAAGGAATTCACCGGTAGCAAGCATGGTCTGCTTGTGCTTGCGCGATCGAGGACGAAAGGGGCCAACTGCACCACGTGCCACGGGGTGCACAATTTGCGCACCGCCGTCCAGACCGAAGCGCAGTGCCGGAAGTGTCACGAAACGCTGCCTGCGTCCTGCAAGGCCGCGCCGGCGCGGAAAACGTCGGGCGTTTCCTGCGTGAATTGCCACGCGAAGCACGCCCTGACGGCGAAGCGGTAGCCGATGAAACGCCCTTTCATTATTCTGGTGGGCGAATATACGTCGCTCGCCTTCCTGCTGCCGATTTCGACGGCTGTCGGCTACGGAATCGGATACATGCTCGACCGCAGCTTCGGGACGCGATTCCTGACGTGGGTCTTTCTGCTATTCGGAATCGCCGGAGGCTTTATCCAACTCGTGCGGCAGATCCAAAAGGATACGAAAGACGATGGGGATTGAAGAGCGTGCCGCCGAGCGGATGCTCCGCTCGATCGCAGTGCTAGCGGCGGTGGGAGCGGCGGCGGGTTTCTTCTGGAAAGGCTGGACCTGGGGCGGCGGCTTCCTGATGGGGGCGCTCGCTTCCTACTTCAATTTCCGGTGGCTCAAGACCCTGACGGAATCGCTTGGAGACGCCGCCGCCGTGAAGCCTCCCCGCAAGAGGTTCGCTGTTTTTATGGGCCTGCGCTACCTGATCCTGGGCGCGGGGGCCTATGTTATATTGAACTATTCACCGCTGAATCTTACGGCGGCGTTGGCTGGTCTGTTCGTTTCAGTGGCCGCCGTTATCCTGGAAGCGCTTTTCGAACTTGTCTATGCATGAAGAATTGTGGATCACCAAGCTGTTTAACGACTACCTGGGCGGCGTGGGCGCGGCCATACTTTCGCTGCTGAACATCCATGCGCACGATCCGTCGCGGCCCTGGGCGAATTTCGTCACCCTGCAGTTGGTGGTGGTCCTGATTCTTGTGGTCGTGTTCGCGATCCTGCGGCCCAGGCTGTCCATGGATAAGCCGGGCAAACTTCAGCATACTTTTGAAATCATCTACGACTTTCTTAACGAACAGGCGCATGAGCAGATCAGCCACCACGCCGGCCGGTACGTGGCCTTGCTCGGCACGCTGTTTCTGTTCATCCTGTTCGCGAATCTGCTCGGAGTCGTTCCGGGGTTCGAGTCGCCGACCATGTTCCCGCAAGTGCCGCTTGGCTGCGCTCTGGTGGCGTTCGCTTATTACAACATCAGCGGCGTCAGAGAGAACGGTGTTGGCAAGTATCTGGCGCATTTCGCGGGTCCGATGCCCGCGCTTGCGCCCCTGATGATTCCGATTGAACTCATCAGCCACCTGGCGCGTCCGCTTTCGCTCACCATCCGTCTTTACGCGAACATGTACGCGGGCGAGCAGGTGACGCTGGCTTTCCTCGGGCTCACCTATCTGGGAGCTTTTCCGTTTCTCGGGCTTCACGTTTTCGTGGCTTTCCTGCAGGCCTACGTTTTTACCCTTCTGACCATGATCTACGTGGCGGGAGCGGTGGCGCACGATCATTAATATCGGCATTATGCCGCCCTCAGTGTGAGCCCGGCTGTAAGAGGATGACGGGAACCACCTCCTGGGGGCGAATCTTAACTGGGAGTAGAAACAAATGAATACAAAGTTGTTCTTGCTGGTTCTCGCGCTGTTTGTCTTCGCGACCCCGATTTTCGCCGCCGACGGTACGAACTGGGTGGCGATTACGTCGGGCTTCTCGATGGCGATCGCTTCGTCGGTTTGCGGTATGGCGCAGGCCAAGGCTGTGGCTGCCGCCGCGGAAGGAATGGCGCGCAATCCGGGCGCCTCGGCTTCGATCCGTTTCGCGCTGCTGCTCGGCCTGGTGCTCATTGAGTCGCTCGCGCTGTACACGCTGGTCATCATTCTGTTGAAGGTCGTCAACTAGTTTTCCAGGGGCCGCTCGCAAGAGCGGCCCCGCATGGCTGTAATGCTGTAATAAGGAGCCTCTCGATGCCGGAAGTCGTTTATCGCTCTCGGGTCAGGATCGAGCGGGTAAAAGGCCCGGTTCGCAAGGCATATCTTCCCGCCGAACCCGAACCCGTCATATTCGGAGTCCACAGCGAGATCGCAGGCTATTACAAGGTCCCCGCGGGCGCTTTTCCTCCCCACGCAACCACCCTCGATTACATCGTCGCCAGCACCGCCGGTTGACTCGCCGGAACCTTTGGAGGCGCGCTGGAGGCGCGTCAAATCAGCGCTTCGGAAGGCCGGCTCGTGGCCGAAGCCATCGGTGAGATTGAGACCGAGGAGGGCGTTCTGGTGATTCGCAGAATTCACGTGCGGCTGGTTCTGAAGGCGGCTCCGGAGCATCGGGCGACGGCGGAACGCGTGCATGGAATTTTTGCGGACCGGTGCCCGGTTTACCGCACGCTGAGGGCATCGATTGCCATCACGACAGAGCTCGTAGTGGATGAAAATCGTCCACTTGGTGGATGAAAATCATCCACTTGGTGGTTGAAAATCATCCACTTGGTGGTTGAAATTCATCCACTTGGCGTGGTAGATTCGGTTCATGATCGTCCGCGCCCTAGCTGCAAACGTCCGCGAGGCGATGACCGATACGCCTGTCGTTTTGATCAACGGCGCGCGTCAAACGGGCAAGAGCACGCTCGCGCGAAGCATCGCCGGGGAGCGCGGCGTGTCCAATTACTACACCTTCGACGACCAGGTGGCGCTCAAGGCGGCGCTCGACGATCCCGAGGGTTTCCTGTCCGGCCTGATGCGTCCCGTGGTTCTCGACGAGGTTCAGCGCACGCCGGATCTGTTCGTGGCGATCAAGGCGGCCGTTGACCGCGACCGCAAGCCCGGCAGCTTTCTGCTTACAGGCTCGGCCGATATCCTCCTGCTTCCGAGGCTCTCCGATTCCCTGGCCGGGCGCATGGAGATTATTACGCTGTGGCCGCTTTCCCAGAGTGAGATCGAGGGCGCGGCATTGGCGACACAGGCTCCATCAATAATAGATGCGCTGTTCGACGGGCCGGTCCCCGCATTCGCGAATCCCGCGCCGCACCGGGAGGCCGTCATCCAGCGCATCCTCCGCGGCGGATACCCTACGCTGCTCGGCCGCCCCGCGGACGCACGCCGAAACGCCTGGTTCGACTCCTACATCACGACCATCGTGCAGCGCGACGTGCGGGACATGGCGGATATCGACGGGCTGACCGAAATGCCGCGGCTTCTCGCCACGCTTGCCGCGAACGCGAGTTCTCTGCTGAATTTCGCCGGACTCTCGCGGGATCTCGGGATTCCTCAGACCACGCTGAGGCGCTATCTGACGATATTGCAGACCACATTTCTGGTCCAGCTTCTGCCCGCATGGTCCACGAACCTCACGAGCCGTATTGTAAAGGCGCCAAAGCTGGTTTTGGGCGATACGGGGCTGATTGCGTATCTGACCGGCATGAACGCCTCCGGCCTGGGCGGGGCCCTGCCCATCGGCTCGCTTGTGGAGAATTTCGCCGTGATGGAACTGCGCAAACTCGCGGCATGGAGCCGGACGCGGCCGAAGCTATTCCATTTCAGGCTCCATACGGGGCCGGAGGTGGATATCGTCCTCGAGGACCGCGCGGGGAATATTGTTGGCGTCGAGGTCAAAGCCAGCGCCAGCGTAGATGGTTCGGATTTCAAAGGTCTCCGCATCTTGGCGGAGGCTGCGGGACGGCGGTTCCGTCGCGGGGTCGTTCTGTATACGGGAGGGCAGACGGTGCCGTTCGCGGCGAACCTCCACGCCCTGCCGATGGAGGCGTTGTGGAGCGCTCCTCCGAGCGCCGGGAAACCGGTTTCCGTTTCGAAACCAAAGCGCGCCGCTTCCGCGGATCGCGCGAGGAAGTAAGCCAACCGGGCTCAGGCCGAATTGAACGAGAAGGTTTCGAGCCGTCAACAATCGCGAGCGGCACCGCGCGCGCAGTCCGTGGACCGGGGCCGCCGGTCTTACAGCCCGGATTACGAAGTCCGAAGGACGAGAAAAACGGGCATCGCGGACTCACGAATCGAATCGACGCAGGATCTCTGAAGCCGAATACAAGGCCAGCACCTTCTTCGCGCGCCGCACCGCCGGCAGTCTCAACCATTTGAGATTCCAATATAGAGTACAGGCAAAGTAATGTATCCCCTTTGTGTCCTCAACCGAAACCTGCTTCGCCTTCTTCCTCACCATCCCAATCAGCCGATAGGCCCTCAAAATCGACTTATTCCCGGTTCCCAACCTATCGGCCGAATCGGGATCGAAATCCAGACCCTCGCCCAGCGCGTGAGACTCCACTCGACACCACTCCGGAATCTGAGATGAATCGATATCTCCGAATCCCGGATGGTCCGCTTCGGTCCCCATTAAGACCAGCTTGATATCGCATTCCAACTGCGCCAGGTCGAAAACGAGGAGTCCGTCTTCGCGATAGTCTCCGCAATCGATAATGCGCACATTCGAGGGATCGCCTGGCGAGACTAGACAGTTCCTCGAGTTTGGGTCGCCATGAATGTGGCCTCTCGCCACTGGACAGTTACGTTTCAACCACGCAGGATATGCGTCGAGGAGGAGCGCCCGGATCCGAGCCTCCCGGTCGGGCCAAGGAGTCCGCGGGTCCTTCTCCCAAGTGGCGTTCGAACTAAGGTGGAGTCCATACCGCCTAAGATCGTCCAGCGCGTGCAAGACGACCGAAGTGCGCCCGTCGTCCCGAAAGAAGTTCCGCTTGCCGCTGTCGGCAATAGGGGTAGTGTGCACCGGCGCGGATCCGTGATTCCCCCTGCCCAGAATGTTCAGAACCTCGCGGTAGGCCTCCCAAACAAATGAATCGCCCTTCGTTCGGTAGAGGGTCTTGAGGGTTTCCCGTGGACTCGCATAGTTGGAGGCGGACTCGTAGCAGATCGGATAGAGTGTGCGGTACGGAGCGCCTGGTCCCCCCGCTGGTTGGCGCAGAGCGCGCTGCGGAAACGCTTCCAGTTGAGCCGAAAGGCGCGGGCCCAGTCCGCCGACGGGTACAATGCCAACCGTGTGAGGATCGAGCCATCCCTTCGCGCGCAGATGAGCCTCGTACTCGTGCTCGAACTTTCCTCTATCGTCGAAGAATTTGAGGAAATAGTCATTGCTATCTCCATCAACCGACAAGCGGAACAAGGGAACGCCCGACCAGCCTTCGCCCAGGTATTCGATAGCCGTACCACTGGCGCCGGGAAAATACTTTTGAATGGTGAGCGGGAGTAGTTTCGGGTGCATCTCCCTCAGGATCTGCGCGCAAAGCACGTCTTTTGGGTCGGGCCGAAAGATATCGTCGTTCGGCTCCAGCAGGTGAACCCCCAACTGTTTCAGTACCTCCCCGACCTCCGAATCCTCAGCCAATTGCGCAAAGGTCCGTACCTGACATTCCTTATGCGCCTGGCGAAACTCCTCTATCGCTTCCCTGACCTCCGGGCCGGGAATCGTAATCAAGATCGGCAGGGACGCCCTTGCGCCGTGGGCCGTTTTGCAGATCGACTCGGCAGTCAAGGCGGTGTCCGGCGACCACTGCACTATCAGCGCATCCGCGGACGCGGTAGCAGATTGAAAGGTCTCGGCGCTGACGTAGGTCCATCGCGAAAGGGCCGTCTCAGTCCAAGCCCAGGCCGACCACTTTTCGAACCGCGGCCTCTGCCCGCCATCCGGGCTGCTATCGACAAAGAGAATCCGCCGAATGTCAGCCATCTTCTCCTCCATCCCGCGCATTCTTGAGTCTGGTTGCGAATGTCTTTCGATCGATTTGGCCCTCGTCGGCCGCGCTCGATTGATTTCCGTTGTTCTTGATCAGAAGCTCTTCGAGGTAAATCTTGTCCACTGCGCGCAGCGCCGCTTCGCGGGCCCCGGCGTATCCAAGCTCGCCGGGGATCTCCAAACGAAGCAGCTTCTTTGCGGCCGGCCGCGTGATCTCGGCCGGCAGGTGCTTCGGCAGGATCATTGAGCCGGGATAACACGACGACAATGCCGAGACGATGGCATTTTCCACCTGCCTCACGTTCATCGGATAATCGAAGCGCTCCAGCATTTCTCTCGCGCTAGGGCTCAAAGCCACCGCTCGTCCCCTCGAATGCTTATCCAGAAAGTGGCGTAGCAGGAGTAGAACGTCGCCAGGCCGGTCGCGCACGGCGGGCATCACGATGCGCAACTGATTGACGCGAGCCAACAGGTCCGGGCGAAATGCGTTGGAGGCGGCTGCGTCGTCGAGATCCACCGAGGTTGCGCACACCAGTCGTGCCCGCAAAGGAACGGCGACTGTCCCGCCGACGCGATAGAACTCACGCTGCTCGATCGCTCGCAGCAACTTCGCCTGGAGGGACAACGCCATGTCCCCAATCTCGTCGAGAAGAAGAGTTCCCGCCCCCACCGCCTCAAACTGGCCGTGATGTACGCGGTCGGCTCCGGTGAACGATCCCCTTTCGTGTCCGAAGAGTTCGTTCTCCAGACGGTTGCCGTCCAGGTTGGCGCAGTTCACTGCCACGAAGCGTTCCGAGGACCGATGACTAAGAGCGTGAACCGAGCGAGCTATCATCTCCTTCCCGGTACCCGTTTCTCCGAGGAGGAGCAGGTTAGCTTCCGACTGCGCCGCCTTGGTCAACTCATTGACGCAACGGACGAATCGCGCACTACCGCCCACCAGCGAAGTCTGCCGCAGTTCGGTGAATCTAACGCGGTCGAGAAAGTCCCGCGCCGAAATTTCGCCTAACAGCCCGTGGTAGAAGTGGCAGGAAAAGAACACGGAAACATGTTACCTCTTGAATGTTTCAGGCGTCATAGAGGGTATGGCGATGGGCAAGCGGAAAGCGAAGCAGGTGGTGCTGTTTTTCAGCACGCAAGAGATCCCCAAGGC
>CAMDED010000084.1 GCA_945893365.1 Candidatus Sulfopaludibacter sp. SbA3
CCCCATGAAAACACGAGAGCCCAAAAAAGCGAAGCTCGGGCCAAGCCTGCATTTGCCGCCTTTGGTTTTTCATGAAGTTTCGCGGGCCGTAGGCCCTCCCCAACAGGCGACGAAAGACGATCGCCTGCCCCACCGGCTGCCAATTGCAAATTCGTTGTTACCGCTTCCCGAGGGCTTCCGCAATCGCCTTTTCGGCAAGAGGCGCCATTTTCTCGTAACCGGCGTCGTTCGGGATCAGTCCATCCACGGTAAGCTCCCTCTTCATGGCTCGTCCGTCCGCAAGGGCGGAGTAGTAGTCGAGATACACGCCTCCGATGCGCGCGGCAAACCCCTTTAGCCACACATTCAGTCCGATGATCTTCCCCGGCGGCCGCCGCGTGGTCATCTGACGGAAGCAGTCGCACACGGGAGTCACCGACGCGAGCACCACTTGAATTCCGTTTGCCTTCGCCAAGTCCGCCATCGACATGAAATGCTCCGCCATCGTGCCTTCCGTCGACGGACCCATCACGCTCGCCAGGTCGTTTGTGCCGGCCTGGATGACAACCACCTTGGGCTTCAGCTCGATCACATCCTGACGGAAGCGGACCAGCATTTGCGCCGCTGTCTGTCGCGTGATGCCGCGATTCAAGTAGGGCTTTCCGGGGAAAAAGGCGGACTTTCCCGCGCCCCATTTTTCGGTAATTTCATCCCCGAGAAACACCACGCGATCCACTCCGGGCGCCAGGCGCAACTCGGAATTCTCGCTGCCATAACGCGTCAGCCCGCCCCAATCGAGCAGCGCCCGCCGGTAGGCATCGAGCTCTTGCTCCAACTGCGCGCGTGTTAGCGGCGCGGCCGCTGCCTGTGCGCAGAGAGGAATAACGCTTGGGAGGAGGATGGAGAATGCGTATAGCGAAGCGGCAATCGGTCTCACTTCTTCAAGCCGAAACAATAGACGTTCCCGTCGTAGGTATTGATGTAGACCTGGCCGTTCGCCAAGGCAAGCCCGCTCCAGTGGTTCCAGGTCGTGATTTGCTTTCCACTCGACCAAAGTTCCTTGCCCGTTTGGGCATCCAGCACATAGAGCACGGCGTGCGTCGAAAGCGGAATGCGGCGCTCCATGCGGAAATCCAGACCCACGTCGGGAAACGCCTGCGCCGTGTTCTCGCCGCTCCCGTAGGCGAAAATCATGCCGTTCGCGATTAGCGGCGGCTCGGCCTGATTCATGTCGCGCGAAATCCACGCCGGCGTCAATTGGATTTTTCCGCTCACGGTTTCCATCTTGAACGCCGCGATCGCGCCTTTCTTCACCTCGCCATTCTCGATCGGCGCTTTAAACTTCGGATGCTTCGGGCCCCAGAAAGGCGTCAGGATCCAGCGTGCGCCCTTGTCTTCCCAAGTCGCAAGCGAACCCCAGATTCCGCCTTCGGCGAAATCGACGATCTCGTTACAGATCAGCGGCGTCCTGTAGACCGGCGTGCGGTGGTCGTCGCCGCCAATGGACTCGGTGTCCATCAGGTAGATGCGGCACTCCTTGCTCGCATCGATCATGTACTCCTTGCCCTTGTAATCGAAGATGGCGGGCGTCACCTGCATGTCCAGATCGCGTTTCCACAGCCACTCCGCGTTCGAAGGACCGTAGTAGTCCACGAGTTCGAGACTCTTGGTCTCGGGGTTCTGCTTGACGCCGATAATTCCGTTCCCGTAGACGCCGTTCTCGGGATCCCAGCGCCCGTCGCCGGTCCCCGTATACATGACCAGGCTCTTGCTGACAGCCGGACCGGAACGGCCCCACATGCCGCCGCCGGCGGGCCCCCAACTGCCCACCTTGTGTGTCGCCAAATCGTATGTATAGGCTGTGTTCGGATTGCCGCCACAACCCTGAGCGCTGTGCGTGTAGATGACGTTGTTCACGAAACTCAACGCATAAGGTTTGCCGTTCGGAGGCATGAACTTGGCGGCTGGCGCGAGGCTCTCGCCGTCGGCTGCGTTCAACTGATGCAGCCGCCCGTCCCACGCAGCCGCGTAGACGGTGTACTTTCCAGGCTCTCCAGAGGGCGCAACGGTGACATTCGCCGTCATGCCGCCGGGGCACAGTACGCTCGGGCCGCGGCCGCCGGACGATTCTTTGAATGTGCTCTCGAAATGGCGCTTCCAGACCAGTTTGCCGGTCTTCGCATCGAGCGCGTAAACGTTGTCCGACACGCCGGCTTGAATCACCAGCTCCTTGGGGCCGCTCTTGGTATTCACCTTCCCGATCACCAGCGGTTCAAGCAAGGAGTGCATCTGGCGCGGCTCGTTATCGAGCTTCTTCTTCCAGAGCAGCGTCAGGCCCCTGACGTTGCCTTTGGTGAGCGTGGTCTCGCCCTTCTGCCAGTTGTTTCGCATCTGGTCGCCGCCGTCGGTGAGCCAGTCGGCGCCCAGGGCGAGGGTCGCGAACGCGAAGAGCGCGGGCAGTGGAGCGATCGAAAATGTTCTCATGAATGGACCTTTCAAACTATATACCAAAAACGAGCGAGGGAAGGTGGCCGGGCGTGGTGGGACGGACTTGAGGGGCGGATGGAGCGAAAGGCGAACGGACTTGAGGAAAGCGGATCGACGGGAAGCGGAGCGGGCTTGGGAGAAGCGGATTGAGCGGAAGGCGAACGAGTTGGAAGAAGCGGACGGAGGGAAAGCCGAACGGACTTGGGAAGAGCGCCGGGCGGCCAGCACGCGATCCGGGGTTTGGGTATATGATCAAAAGTTCAATTCCGATACGCGAGAGGATTATCAAGTGATGCGAAGATTTGCCCCAGCCGCAGTCCCCGCCGTCTTGGCCCTGATAGGCGCGAATATTGCGAGCGCGCAGCGCGGGACGGGAGATTGGATGACCAGCGCGAACGACGCGCAGCGTTCCTCCTGGGTCCGCAGAGACGGGAAGATTTCCAGGGAAAGCATGCAGAAGCCAGGTTTTGAGCTGGTGTGGAAATTGAAGCTCGAGAATGGCGCCAGGCAGCTGAACACGCTGACCCCGCCGGCGCTTCTCGATTTCTTTATCGGCCACCGCGGCTTTCGCACCCTCGGCTTCTTTGGAACGAGCTCCAATCGGGTGGTGGGCATCGATCTCGATCTTGCCCGCATCGAATGGCAGAAGAGCCTCGCGGCCAGTCCTTCCGGCGCCGGCACTTTACCGTGTCCGGGCGGCATGACCTCAGCCGTCACACGGCCCACCGGTTTCGCGTATCCTGGTCCGGGACTCGCCGCGGGCGCGGGTCGCGGCACGGCGGCAAAGTCCGGAGTCGGGTTGCCTCACGAAGGCGCGGTAACGCTGAGAGCGACTCCACCGCCCCCGTCACCACCGCCCCCGCGGCGTACTCCTGCGTCCGCGGCCAATGCGGCTCCAGTAGCGGCCGCCCCCAATCCGTTCGCACCGAGGGTGCAGTGGGTGCTTGCGCTCACCGGTGACGGCAAGCTGCATTCTCTCTACGTGTCGAACGGCGAGGAGCCGAACCAGCCGGTCCAATTTCTTCCGCCGAATGCCAACGCCCAGGGTTTGATCTCGTACGAGAACACCGTTTATGCCGCCACGACGAACGGATGCGGAGGCGTGGAAGACGGCGTCTGGGCGCTCGATCTCGCGACAAAGAAAGTCAGCCAATGGAAGTCGCCGGGCGGAGTCGCTGGAACCGCCGGTCCCGCCGTGGGTCCGGACGGCACGCTTTACGTAGCCGCCGGAGGCGAGCTCACCGCGCTGGCCGCCCGTACGCTCGAGCCGCGCGCCGGTTATAAGATGACGGACGCAGCCTTCGCGTCGTCGCCCGTGATTTTCGAGTTCAGAGGGAAAGACTTGATTGTTGTGGCCGGGAGCGACGGCCGGTTACATTTGTTCGACGCGGCCGCCCTGCCAAAGGGAGCGCTCGACAAGACCGCGCCCTTCTCGAACCCCGGCTATGCGTTTGGATCCCTCGCCAGTTGGCAGGATGAGGCCGGAGACCGCTGGGTCTTGGCCTCGGCAGCCGGCACGTTAGCGAATAGCGCTGGACTCAAGACGTCGAATGGCGAGCTCAAGAACGGGACGGTGGCCGCATGGAAGGTCGTCGACAAAGGCGGCGTTCCGTCTCTGCAGGCGGGTTGGACATCCCGCGATCTGATTTCGCCGCATCCGCCCGCGGTCGTCAATGGCGTGGTTTTCGTTTTGTCGAGCGGCGAGTTTCGCGCGGACGACCCCAAACTGAGCGCCGCGCAACGCGCACAGCGATCCACCAACGCCGTTCTATATGCGCTTGATGGGAGCACGGGCAAGGATTTGTGGAACAGCGGCAAGACCATTACCTCTTTCGTGCACAGCGGCGGACTCAGCGCCGGAGGCAGCCGCGTCTTTGTGGCGACCTATGAAGGCACGCAGTACGCCTTCAGTTTCCCGGTCGAGCATTGAGCGCGGCGTTAAAATGGGAGTGATAGTGCAGCGAATCTTTTTCCCGGTTTGGACCTTGGCGTTAGCGCTGATATTGTCGATCGGCACTTTGTCCGGGAACGTCTTCGCGCAGCAGACAGCCGACGGACCGGGACGCGCGGAGATGGAGAGACTCTGCAAGGGTTGCCACGAGGTGGCGCGGTCGCTTTCGCCGCGGCAGGATCGCGACGCGTGGAATCATACGATGGCCCGAATGGTTGCCTTCGGCATGAAGAGCAGCGATCGGGACTTCAATCTGGTTCTCGACTACCTGGTGAAGAACTTCCCGGCCGAGGACGTTCCGCGCGTGAACGTGAACAAGGCTACGGCCATCCAACTGGAAAGCGGGCTGAGCCTCAAGCGCTCGCAGGCCGCCTCCGTTCTGGCGTACCGGGAGAAAAACGGGCCTTTCAAGTCCCTCGACGATTTGAAGAAGGTGCCGCTGATCGACGCAGCCAAGATCGATGAAAAGAAGGAGCGCATTGCCTTCTAGACTGGCTTAAGGGGGGACGGCAACGATGAAGAAAAGAAGTCTCGGTTTAGCCGCTGTACTCGCGGCTTTGGCGTCCACGGCGTGCAATCGGCCGGCCGGTCCCGCCTATCTGGTTTATGTTTCGAACGAGGGTTCGGGCGACATGACGGTCATCGATCCGAACCAGCCGCAATCTATCGCAACCATTCCACTGGGCAAGCGGCCGCGGGGCATTCATGCTGGCGGCGGGCTGATCTACGTCGCGCTCAGCGGTTCTCCCGCCGCGCCTCCGGGCGTGGATGAGAGCACGCTTCCGCCGCCCGACAAGAGTGCGGACGGTATCGGCGTGGTCGACCTTGCGCAGCAAAAGGTCGTTCGCAAGCTCTTTGGGGGATCGGACCCGGAGCAGTTCGCGATAGGCGGAGATGGAAAGCTGATGTATGTGGCGAACGAGGATGCGTCCGGACTGAGCATTATCGATCTCGCGGAAGGCAAGGTCCTCAAGACCCTGCCGACGGGCGCGGAGCCGGAAGGAGTCACGCTCAGTCCGGACGGCAAGTTCGTGTACGTGACCTCGGAGGACGAAGGAACCGTGGCCGTGGTGGATACCGCCGCCGCCGCGGTCGTGAAAACGATCAAGGTGGGCCGCCGACCACGCTCGGTGGCGTTTCTACCGGATGGCTCGCGCGCCTTCGTCACTAATGAGAACGACGCCAGCGTCACGGTGCTCGATTGCGCGCGCCAGGAGGTGTCGAGCACCATCGCGCTTGATGAAGGCCTGAAGCCGATGGGGACCGCCATGACCAAAGACGGCTCGCGATTGTACGTCAGCACGGGCCGCGGCAAGAAAGTAGTCGCGATTGACACAGCTGCGGGGAAAGTGGTGGCGTCGATCGAAGTGGGCCAGCGCCCGTGGGGAATCGCGCTTTCGCCCGACGGGAAGCTTCTGTTCACGGCCAACGGGCCTTCGAACGATGTGTCCGTCGTGGACCTCGTTTCCCAGACGGTCATCCGCAAGATCAAGACGGGCGACCGGCCCTGGGGCGTCGTCGTCCTGTCAAACAAATGAGGTGGAGAACGTTTCTCGCGGTTGCCGCCGCCTCTATCGGATGCAACCAGCCGAAGCAGACCGGCGCACCCGCAAAAAAGGCGGATACTCAATACTTCAAGGTCGATCCGGCCACGGCGGCGAGCCTGCGGGGCAAAGCGCGACTCGAGGGCAGGCGCCCGCCGGCCAAGCGAATTTCAATGGATGCGGAAGAAGGGTGCGAGGCGCTGCACAAGTCTCCAGTCTTCGATGAGCGAGTGGTGGCGGGTAAGGACGGCGCGCTTTCGAACGTTCTGGTCTATATCAAGACGGGGCTGGAGGGGAAGGTGTTCGCCCCGTCAGCGGAGTCCGTCGTGCTTGAACAGCACGGCTGCCAGTTCGTTCCACGCGTCATCGCGCTACGCGCGGGCCAAACGCTCGCCGTGAGAAACAGCGACCCTGTTTCACACAATATCCACCCGATGCCGCAAAACAACCGCGACTGGAATCAACAGCAGCCGCCGCAGGCTCCGGACATCGAGCGCCGCTTTTCGTACCCCGAAGTCGCGATCCCGGTCAAGTGCAATGTGCATGCGTGGATGAAGTCCTATATCGGCGTGCTGGAGCATCCTTTCTTCGCCGTGACCGGCCATAATGGAGAGTTTTCGATAAGCGGGCTGCCGCCGGGCGGGTATACGGTCGCCGCGTGGCACGAAGCCTTTGGGGAGGTAACTCAGAACGTAGTCGTGGGGAGTGGAGAAGCGGGGACAACGGGTTTCGTGTTTCGTTGAAGGGCGCGCGGGAACAAGACACACCGGACGTTGAGCAAACCAAGCCTGATAGGTGGCGGTCAGGGGCTTGGCCGCTACGGCTCCAGCCCCTGCATTTTCGCCACTCTGGGTACAATTAGTTGGCCGCGATCGCCTTCCCGATCTCCGTGCCGATCACCTCGCCGGAGATCACTATCTCCACACGCCGATTCTCCTGCCGGCCCTTCGCGGTGTCATTTGACGCTACCGGTTGACCCTCGCCAAAGCCCTTCGACGTGACCGAACTTGCCGGCATTCCTTGCTGTGTCAGGTACTCTTGGACCGCCCCGCCCCGCCGCTCGGAGAGCTGCTGATTATAGTCATCCCCGCCGACACTGTCGGTATGACCTTCCACGTCCAGTTTTAAGCCCGGATGTCCGGAGACGATGCCGGCCACCTTGGCCAGCTTCTCGCGCGCCAGAGGCCGTAACGTGTGCTTGGCGGTGTCGAAGAGGACATCGGACATGTTCACAATCAAACCGCGCGCGGTATCGCGGGTCTGAAGAATAGCGTTGAACTGCCTCAGCAACTGGGTTCGCAATTCCGCCTTCTCCTTTTCCAATTGGGCTTTCTGCTTGGCGGCGCTGTCGAGGTCGGCCTGGAGGCGGTCCGCCGCTATCTTGGCGGCCGCTGCCCGCGCCTCGTTTTCGAGCTTCAATCGATCCGCGTCGAGAGCGGCGGCAGCCAGCCGGGCGTCGTTTTCGCGCTTCAAGCGATCGGCTTCGGCTGAAGCGGCCGCCGTCTGCGCCTCCTTCTCCCGCGCCAAGCGCTCAGATTCCGCCTGCGCCTTGATCCGCGCCGCTTCGGCTTCCCTGGTGACGCGATCCGCCTCGGACTGCGCGGCTACCCGTCCGCTCTCCGATCGCGCTTCGCGATCCACCGACCGCTGGCGTTCCGCGGCCAGGGCCTCCTCTTCCTGACGTTTGACCGCGATCGCACGTGCGTCTTCGGCCGTCTGTACCGCTTCCCGGGCAGTCATCGTCACCGGCTTTTGCCCCGCCTTGCGTGTCTGGTAAGCCTCGGCCTGCGCCAGACTCTTCTCCGCCTTCTGGAAGGAATCGGTGGCGAAACGGTCCGCACCCATGGAGCGGGCGATCTGAACGGCGTTGCGCGCTTCGTAGAGCTCGAGCGGCACTTTCTGATCGAGCTTCAGCGCCAGGGGGTTCGAGAGACGCTGATACTGACCGCGCTGCAACAGCTCATACTTGGCGTCTATCGTCTCGATCTTCCCCACGGTGTCCGCGCGCACCACGTTCTCCATTACAATCAGGTCGCTCGGCCGGCTGACTGCGTAATAAGGTTCGGCCGTGACCACCAACCCGAACACCTGCAACTCGGTGGTTACATTGAGCTTGCTCTTCGTTCCATTCAGCAGAACCTCGCCCAGGTTGGACGTGCGGCCCTCCGGAGTGATGGCCCACAGTACATAAGTGAGGTATTCGGCCCCGTTTTTTGTAGCCGGCTGCAGGTCGTCGAATTCCACTTCGATCTCGATGTAGCCCTGTTTGCTCTCGACCTTGGCCTCGCCACGAGCCTTTGGAAGGAGTTCAGTTCCCCGGAAGTCGATTTTCGTCGCACCGCTACGGTGCTGGTAGTTAACCGCCTTCGCGGTTCGCGCCGTTACAGTGACGCGGAAAATGGGCGGCGCTCCGGCTGCCATCCGCGCGGCATTCTCGTCCTGATTCCGCGGCGCCTGGGCCAATAGAGCTCCGCATACCATGAGGAATGCGCTTATAAGTTTCATTTGGGTCACCTTAACGTTTCTTTTTTCTCTGGATTATTGGTTTGAGCCGGTTCACTTGCGCTCTCGCGGTGAATACTTGTTCAGCAGGGTAATCAGTCTTACGGCCGTCTTGGGGGTCCGCACCGATGTCGTCACGATCTCCCTGTTCTCGAGTTTCTTGCCGTAGAGCGTGGCGTTATCATCCAGATCTTGCCGCAGCGTGGCTCCCTCTAGAGCAACGCCCGCAAACAATCCCTGGGATCGCGACCACGAAAGGATCTCGGCCTTCATTTGAGCGTCGGTTTGGGCCGTCGCCGTGCGTCCCACGGGCCCGGCCGCAACTGAACCTTCCCCGCCCAGAGTGAACTTGCTCGAAAGCAGTTTGTCCGCCCCCCGCTCATTCATTACCAGCATGATCAAGTCCGTTTCCGATCCGCCGATCTGAAAGCCGACGCTGCCACCTTCGATTCGGACCGTGCCCGGCGCCGACCAGCCTCCTCCGCTCTTCTTCCGGCAGGACACGTAGCCCTTTCCGAACTTGCCGCCAATCACGAAAGCAGCGGTTTTCAGTCCAGGGACGATTACGATGCAGTGGGCGTTTGCCAGCAAGTCTTCGGGAATACCCTTATCGGGCGTCGCCATGACATCGGTTAATACAGCAGCGGCTTCGTCCAACCGCTTGACGGGTTCGCTAACTTTGGCCAGCAGGGGCGTAATCGCCAGCGTAGCCGCCAGAATCATTCGCGTTATTGACTTCGTTTCCATTCTTGACCTCTTCCGTCGACCTCATGGCCTCGCAGCGGCCCTGGCCGACAACATCCTTTGATGCACGATTCGCGCCAACTTCCCGATCTGTTGAGTCGATTCGCCCAGACATAACATTGCGGCTGTGGATTGGAGGGCGCGGGGGGTCGAGCAAGTGACCACTTATGGTCAAGTGACGAGGCGCGGTCAGATTGTTTTGAGATAAGGCACATCCCCGATAGAGCGCGGCGAGCGCCGGGCACTTGATCAATAGCAGTGGGACCGGCTGGCAGATGCTTTCCAAGAGGAAACGCCAGCCCTTTCCCGCGTTTGCCTCGGGCGTGGCAGACAGCGCTATCGTGAGTTCCAGAGAACGAAAGCCGCTTGGCAAAGGATGTAATTGAGGTAGCGCTACCATCCCGCCAAGGACTTACCATTCGAGCTTACTATCAGGCGACGGGCGGGCGAGGATGCGCTTTCCATGCGGCGGGGCATTCCCGTTTCAGGGAAGCCCCACCGCCGTTCCCTCCGATTGCTTTTGCCACGTTGCATGGCTACAGGCCGGAAACCGACTCGATCTCAGACCGGTGAATCCTGGCTTTTAGCCAGTGACTCCCAGTCTTTGGTGGCGGGTACCGGCAACACGAGAAGCAAACCAGTGGCCATTTCAGGGTTTGCGGCGGAGCTTCGTCGGAGCGTCGAAGGTTGGATTCGCGCGAACGGCAATTTCACCCGATGGCTGCCGCGAATCGCGCCAACGGCTGTCACGCTGAAGCGGATATTCCGCTGTTAAGAAACGGAAACCGGCGAGTGCCCGAATGGTCAGCGAACGGCGTTGTCAGAGATCCCGGCGGGAGATGCCGAGTTTTCGCATCATGGCGTTCAGCGTCGTCCGGTGCAGTCCGAGGCGTGTAGCGGCCGTGGTGACCACGCCACTGCTCTCCCGAAGCACCCGGAGGATGTGCTCGCGCTCCACCTGCTCGAGCGTCGCGCCATCGGCGGCTTTCAAGGCGTCCGGCCGTATGTCGGCCAACGGAGCGCGAAGGCTCGATCCGCTCGAAAGAATGACCGACCGTTCAATGAAATTTTCGAGCTCCCGTACGTTGCCCGGCCAGTGCCAGCTCTCGAGCGCCTTCATCGTTTCGGACGGGATCTTGTCGATGCGTCTGCCCATCTTCGAGGCATACTTCTTCGTAAAATGCCAGGCAAGCACCGGTATGTCCTCAGGGCGCTCGCGCAACGGAGGCGTCGTGATCGGAAAGACTCTCAGCCGGTAGTAGAGATCGCTTCGGAAGAGTTTGTCCCCCATCATCACGGTGAGATTGCGGTTGGTTGCCGCCACCAGACGGACGTCGATGGGAATCGTCTTGGTGCCGCCCAACCTTTCAAACGCCTTCTCCTGTAGCGCGCGGAGTAGCTTCGGCTGCAGATCCAACGGGATATCGCCTACTTCATCCAGAAACAGGGTACCGCGATTGGCCATCTCGAAACGGCCGATCTTTTGCGACAAGGCGCCGGTAAAGGCCCCTCGCTCGTAGCCGAATAACTCGCTTTCGAGAAGCCCGGTCGGAATGGCGGCGCAGTTCAATGTAATGAAAGGAAGGTTCTTGCGAGGACTCATCCTGTGGATAGCGCGCGCCACCAACTCTTTCCCGGTTCCGGTTTCGCCCAGGATCAACACGGTCGCATCGGTGGGAGCGACCACCTCAACCTGCTGCTGAACCCGCCGCAAAGGCGCGCTCTTGCCTACAATCTCTTCGAAGTCCTGTTTTAATTCGACGTCGTCGTCTTCAAAACTTTCAAACCGGTTCCGTTCCCGGAGGTCCTGCACAACCGTAATCCACCGGAAGGGAGAGAGCTTCAACACGGCCGTGACTACCAGGACCGGGACGCGGGTTCCATCTTTTCGAATCAGCTCTTTCTCAAACGGCGTGCAGGCTCCGAACCTCAGACCCTCTTCATGCGCCAGTTCATCCAGTGCGGCGTATTCCGGGGGAGTGAGATCGGGCCAGTGCATCCGGCCGGCCGCCAGGTCTTCGCGGCAATATCCGACCAGTTCGAGGAACGCGTCATTCACCTCGGGAACCCGGTCGAACTCACCCGACGCGACCCCGGCAATAGTCGATTCCGCGGGGATCGGCCGAACGCGCGCGCGTTTCCGCCGCAACGTCTCGTCTCTCTCGTGACGATCGCTAAAGTCGCGCACCGCTCTCGCAAAACCCTGTAACACTCCGGTTTCATCTTTGAGCGCCATCGTAATGGAATTGGCCCAAAATCGCGAACCGTCCTTTTTGGTCTGCCAGCCTTCAGACCCGAGATGGCCTTCGACCGTAGCCCGCCTGAATTCTTCCTTTAACGTCACCCGTAGCGCATCTTCGGCGGGATAGAGGAACGACACGTGCCGGCCGATGGCCTCGCTGGCCGGATAGCTGTAAATGCGCTCCGCTCCCGAGTACCAGGTGGCGACACGTCCCTCGGTATCCAGCAGGCAGAGCGCGTAGTCCTGCACCCATGCCGGAATGCGGTCACTGGAGGCGTCCCCGGCTTCCACGTGTGTAGTCTTGTGCTGCAGGGTAACGATGTGGCGCAGAGGTAACACGTTTACTTTGGCCGTGAACTTGACGTCCCGCGGAATTCCGTCCGGACCCATCAACGGGAGGACGCCTTCCTGCTTGCCCTGCTCGAGAAAGGCCCTCCAAAGCTGCGATACCTTCGGTTTGAAGCGGGGCGGGGCAAAGTCGTCTATTCGGCGCCCAATGATTTTTTCTCTCGGAAGCCCCAGGAGTTTGGTCGCGCCGACGCTCGCGTCCCTGGAATTGCCCTCGTCGTCGGCGATCAGGATGGGTGCGGAAGGGTAATAGACGATCGCCCGGAAGAGGAGTTCAAGTTCCCTCAATCCGTTCTCCGCGAGCCAGCTGGCGGTACTTGACTTTCGCTCCGGGGACATCCGCGATCACACCCTTCCGGCCGTCGTTCCGGCGGGCCCAAGGCCGCCCGAAAGAACTAAATCGGTCCGCAATGAGAACACCCCCGCAAACGAGGGGACGCTTGCAAAACGCCGACCGGACCTAATCTTAGCATGGCTCGGGGCTTTGGCGCACCACTTTGACCATATTTGGTCACTGAATCGCCGCGCGGGTGGGGACGTCCGGAATTCCATTGAATTCCATTTGGAAAAGCAGCCACTCTAGGCAGTCTTAATTTTACGCGAACTTCATGGCAGTTGCAAGACATTTTTGAAGGGTTTGAGGAGGTTTGATGGGGTATCCGCGGCGGAACCCGCATCACCGCCAGAGCCCCTTGCGCCAGCCGGGTTCTCGTTCAACCGGCCGGCGTCATTGGAGTCCGGAACGCCGTTAGCAAGGTTACGAAGGCGGCGATGCAGATGAAAACCAACAGGAGAAAAATTTTAACGACGAGCAACAGCGGACTGAAAACGACGCCGACCGTTACGAACCCGGCCGCCCAAATGTAGTTCCGTAACCGAGCCGCCCACGCCGCTAAGACGACGGCGCCCACGCAAATCGCGACATTCACGAGGGTTTCGTAACTCGTGGCAAAGCTCGAGAACATCGAGGCGACCAGCAGGACGGGAATTGAAACCCACTTCATGATTTTCGTAACCATATGAAACGCCGCTTCCCCTTCAGCCTACGATTGAGAGCCCACCGCAAGCCGGTGGGCCCTCAATCGAAGGTCCCTGCAAATCGGCTACAGGCTATTGAGCGTCCTTCAAAGCGTTAGACCACTCGTCAGCCTGCTTTTCAGCTTCCTCTTTCGCGATTCCGTATCGCTCCTGAATCTTTCCGACCAGATGATCCTTTTTGCCTGTGAGAGTCTGTACGTCATCGTCCGTGAGTTTGCCCCAGCGCTCGCGGGCAGACCCGGTAAACTGCTTCCACTTGCCTTCGAGTTGATCCCAGTTCATAGTAATGTTGTCCTTTTGCGCGATCTTCGCGCCGCCATTCTTTTCGATCCGGTCTTCTCGCGCCGAAAACCCGGTCAAGTTCGCCGCCTTTCGGCTGCCGCATCCCCTTGAAGGGCGCGCCGGCACGCTCGATACAGTGCATTCGGGAGTCCACCGTCGCGGATTCCACGCAGGCCGGGCGCGCCCGCCGCGGAAGCCTCGCGGAATCCCGCTGATCGGGTCGTGGGAACCGACCGTGCTGTGTCATGCGAGCGACTGAGGTTACGCCTCCGACGGCTCGGGGCGGGCTCTCGCTCCGCGCCTGCCCGGCGGCTTCTCAAGGCCCACTGAGCCCTGCGCGTTGCGCCCTATCCCGCGGGTCCGGCGAAGCGGAAATCCAGCGTGCGTGGCCGGCGCAGTGACGATATTCGGTCATATGACCCTGCATGGTCAAATCCGCCTCCGAATCCTCGGGCTCCCATGCGGCTGCCGGAGCGGCAATGCATGACTTAACAACGATTCGGCGCAGACGGACCCCGAAATGCCTGTTTGTAAAGCGCGGGACATGCCCGCCGAGATCTTTGACGCGCCGAACCGAAGCGAACAGCAGACTCCAAAATTCCAAGAGCAAAGGAAGGAAAGAAAAAAATGAAGCTACTCAAAGCAGTGATGATCGTATGTTTAGTGGCGCTGATAGGCGCCGTGCTTGCACCAAACGCCACGGCGGCCGCCTGGAACAGGAAGACCGTAGTCACCTTCAGCGGTCCCGTGGAAATTCCAGGGGTTCACCTCACCGGATGGGGTGTGTTACCCGCCGGCACTTATGTGTTCAAGATCCTGGATTCGCAGTCCGACCGCCACATCGTGCAGATCTTCAGCAAAGACCAGAAGACCATCTATGCCACGATACTGGCTATCCCGAACTACCGCCTCAAAGCCACCGACAAGACCGTGATCACATTCACGGAACGGCCGGCCGGCCAGCCGGAAGCGCTACGCGCCTGGTTCTATCCCGGCAGACATTGGGGCGAGGAATTCGTCTATCCGAAGGCAAGAGCGATCGAGCTGGCCAAGGCCAGCAACACGCCCGTCCTTTATAGCCCGGCCGAGATTCCCGTCGAGGTCGCCGAGCCGGTCAAGGTGGACGCGCCTGTCGTCGCCGAGTTAAAGCGGGCGCCCATCATGGCAGTCAAGCCGACCGGAGAAGACGTACAGCTCGCCGAGGTGGTCACCCCGCCGCCGGCCGCTGAGACGGAAGTAGCGGCGGCGGCGCCGGCCGAACGGGAGTCGCTCCCGGGCACGGCGAGCCCCCTGCCCCTGATCGGACTGTTCGGACTGCTGACTCTTGGCGGCGCCTTCGCGGTCCGTGCCGTAACACAACGCCTCTAACAGAGGGTTTGTGATCTGTCGCGCGGCGCGCAAACCATAACGCGCCGCGCGAGGAGCACGGACAGCGAGGTAGAGTATGCGACAGAGAATTATCCCCCTACTGGCGTCGATGACGAAGCACCGGCAGAACGGGCACGGCCGCTACGAGACCGTCGCTCGCGGGCTGGCCGTTCTCAATTCGCCGCTGTTGAACAAGGGGACGGCCTTCACTGCGGAGGAAAGGAAGTCGCTGGGCCTCACCGGCCTTCTCCCGCCGGACATCAGCACGCTGGAGGCTCAGGTGAAGGGCGCCTACCTCCAGTACGAGCTGCTGCCGGATGCGTTGAGCAAGAACCTTTATCTGACCGCCCTGCACGACCGCAACGAGGTGCTGTTTTACCGGCTGTTTTCGGAGCACTTGCGCGATATGATCCCGATCGTGAACGATTTGACGGTCGGCAAGGCGATCACGCATTATCACCATGAGTGCCGGCGTCCGAGGGGCGTGTATCTCTCCATCAACCAGCCCGGGTTGATCGAGGAGGCGTTCGAGAACTTCGAAGCCTGCTCGGGCGATATCGACCTGATCCTGGCAACCGACGCCGAGCAGATTCTGGGAGTCGGCGATTGGGGTGTGGGCGGCATCGAAGTGTCGATCGGCAAGCTGGCGATTTACACGGCGGCCGGTGGAATCGACCCCACGCGCGTGATTCCGGTGATGCTCGACGTCGGCACCAACCGGGAAAGTCTGCTTAACGATCCCATGTACATCGGCAACCGGCATGCCCGCATACGCGGGGAGCGGTACGACGCCTTCATCGACGCCTACGTCACGGCCACGACAAAGCTATTTCCCACGGCCTTGCTGCAGTGGGAGGACTTCGCGCCGGGCAACGGACGGCGTATCCTCGAGAAATACCGCGACCAGATCTGTACCTTCAACGACGACATGCAGGGCACCGGCGCGATCACGCTGGCCGCCGCCATCTCCGCGGTTCGCGCCTTGGGAACGCCGATGCGCAACCAGCGCGTGGTCATCTTCGGCGCCGGCACCGCGGGCATTGGAGTTGCCGACCAGATTCGCGACGCCATGGTGCGTGACGGGCTCTCCAGGGAGGACGCAACCAGGCGCTTCTGGTGCGTGGACCGGCAGGGATTGCTCACGACCGCGATGGGCGATCAACTGCGCGACTATCAGGCGACGTACGCCCGGCCGGCCGCTGAGAGCAGGGGCTGGAAGCAGAACGGAAACGGAAGCGGAACCGGCGCGGGCTTGGCTGAGGTGGTGCGCTGGGTAAGACCGACCATGCTGATCGGCGCGTCGTCGGTGTCGGGCAGTTTCACGGAAGAGATCGTCAAGGACATGGCGGCGCATACGGAGCGGCCGATCATCCTCGCCCTGTCCATTCCCGCAGCCCGGGCCGAGGCGAACCCGGCCGATCTGATTGCCTGGACCGACGGGCGGGCGCTGGTCGCAACCGGCAGCCCGTTCCCACCGGTCACTTATAAAGGGGTGACGTACGTCATAGCGCAAATGAGTAATACTCTGCTCTACCCGGGTCTCGCCCTCGGCACAATCGTCTCGCAAGCCGGCAGGATCAGCAACGGGATGTTCGCGGCGGCGGCGAGCGCCGTGTCGAGCATGGTGACCGTGCGCCAGCCCGGCGCATCGCTGCTCCCCCAGATCGACGACTTGCGCGGAGTGTCGGTGACGGTGGCGGTGGCCGTCGCCGAGACGGCGCAACGGGAGGGATTGGCGGGAGTCAAATTCAACGACATCGTTCAACAGGTGCAGGACGCGATGTGGCAGCCGGAGTATCAGCGGATCGAGGCTTCCTGAGGAGGTCGGGTGTGGGTCGTCTTTACGTCTTGGCGAGCGCCTTTCGTGAGCGCCTGGTGGGCTCCGCGGACGGGCTGTACGGTTGTTCGCACCGCGGAGCGGCCTTCCCGGCCGCGCTCGAGGGCGCTGCGGACGTGAACGGACGGTCGCGCGCGCGCGCGGCGCCTTACGCCGTGCGCCCGGAGCGTGGATGTTATTCTGAATACGGCGGGACGGCGGTGCGCGCCACGAATGCAGAGCGGCCGTTCCGGGTCCGGAGGCGGCCGGTATCTCGCGGTGAACGGCTTCTTCCTCAAGCTGTCCTGTTAGAGTTCCACGTGGAGGCCGAGGCAAACGGAGGCTCACGGTGACAAGTACGGCGGAGCGGGGTTTCGCGGGCGCGCTCGCGGCGCTTTTCCTGGTCCTTTTCGAGGGCGATGCAAGACCTCAAGTTTCGCCGGCAAGCGACGGTCAGGAGGATTCCTATCGAATTACCGTGAACGTCGATCTGGTGGTGTTGAACGCCACGGTGCGCTACCGGAAAGGCGGGTTTGCTTCCGATCTGCGCGAACAGGATTTTGAGGTTTACGAAGACGGCGTTCGGCAATCCATCCGGCTGTTCCGGCACGAAGACGTTCCGGTTACCGTGGGACTGGTGGTCGACCATAGCGGAAGCATGCGGCGGAAGCTCACGGAGGTGATCGCGGCTGCCCGGACGTTCGTCCAGTCGAGCCACCCGGAGGACCGGATGTTCGTCGTCAACTTCAACGAACGCGTGACCCTCGGCCTGCCGGACGCAACCCCTTTCACCAATCGCTCCGATCTGCTCGAGGCGGCGATCTCCAACACGCCCGCCCTGGGGATGACGGCCCTTTACGACGCGATCGTCGAGGCGCAAAAGCGATTGCACGCCGCTACCACGGAGAAGAAAGTGCTGATCGTCATTAGCGATGGCGGCGACAACGCAAGCGCGCACAGCCTGGCCGAGGTTTTGAAGATGGCCGGGCAATCGAGCGCCCTCGTGTACACCATCGGCATATTCGACGAAGAGGATCCCGACCGGAATCCGGAGATGCTCCGCCGGCTTGC
This sequence comes from Candidatus Sulfopaludibacter sp. SbA3, assembly GCA_945893365.1. Lineage (GTDB taxonomy): Bacteria > Acidobacteriota > Terriglobia > Bryobacterales > Bryobacteraceae > SYKU01. Next base: position 17,373 of record CAMDED010000084.1, read on the forward strand.
CCGCGCAACCGGCGGCGAGGCCTACATCCCCGGCCCATTCGATGGGCTTGCGGCGATTTGCGAACGCATCGCGCGGGAGATTCGCCATCAATACACCCTCGGATACGTTTCGAGCACCGCGGCCCAGCCCGGCGCCTACCGGGCGATTCGCGTGACCGCCCGCGCGCCGGGGAAGGGGAATCTCGCCGTGCGCAATCGCTCCGGCTACATCGCCGGGGATGTATCGCGGCCAGTCAAGAACGAGGGCGCCAAATGAAGGTCGTGGTTGCCAAAAGGCCGGCGAGGCGGATCGTGCTGTGGACCCAGCGCGTACTCTTTGCCGCCGCCTTCTCCCTGCTCGCGTATTGCGGCTTCGTTCTGGCGGACGCCTGGCTATTCCAGAAATGGGAGCGCCGCCAACTGGAGCGGCTGCTGGCAGGCAGACAAGACTCGAACGCGGGAGCGCTTCAAACGGCGTCTTCCTCTTCAGCGGAAACGGCGCCGCCGGCGGTGGCGAACGGCTTGATCGGCCGCATTGAGATTCCCCGTCTCGGCCTTTCGGCAATGGTCATTGAGGGAATCAGCGGAAGAACCCTCCGGCGCGCGGTCGGCCATATTCCCGGCACGGCCCTGCCGGGACGGCCGGGGAACGTGGGCATTTCCGGGCACCGCGACACGTTTTTCCGGCCTCTGCGCAACATCCGGGAGAACGACATCATCACGCTCACCACGTTGTTCGGCGAATACCGGTATCGCGTCGTGTCCACCGAGGTAGTGGATCCATACGACGTTGCGGTGTTGAATGCCACCGGGAACGAGGTCCTTACCCTGGTTACCTGCTATCCGTTTTACTTCGTCGGCACCGCCCCCGACAGGTTTATCGTTCGTGCCGAAAGGGTCACCTGACAAACCCTCCTAAGGAGCAGATAGATTTTCCTATGATGCCGACGTTCAAAGAAAGACATTTGGTTCCGACCCATCACGCCGGGGAGCCGAAAAATCTGAAGACGCCGCTTTTCCGTACGGCAATCGGCCGCATCCGATTGATCCGGGATTACGGGCGCATGGCTGCAGGAGGAAACGCCCTATGATACAAACTTCCAATGTCCGCAAGATTGCTTTTGTGGGCGACCACCTGCCGCGCAAGTGCGGTATCGCCACCTTCACGTCCGACCTGCTTGCCGCCGTTGCAAGCGAGCATCCCGAAAGCCAGTGCTTCGCCGTTTCGGTCAACGACATTCAGAAGGGATACCAGTACCCGGAAGTGGTGCGCTTCGAGATTGAGGAGCAGGATCTGTCGTCCTACCTGCGCGCCGCGGACTTCCTCAACATCAGCGACGTGGACATCGTCTGCCTGCAGCACGAGTTCGGCATTTTCGGCGGACCCGCCGGCGGTAACATCCTGGCGCTTCTGCGCGAGTTGAGAATGCCGGTCGTCACCACGCTGCATACCGTTCTGCGCGATCCGAGCGCCGATCAGCGGCGCGTGATGGAGGGGTTAATCTCACTCTCCACGCGGCTTGTCGTCATGGCGGAGCGCGGATGCCAGATGCTGCGGAGCATCTACCAGGCGCCGCCGTCGAAGATCGATCTCATCCGGCACGGCATTCCCGACGTGGGCTTCGTCGATCCGGCCTATTTTAAGGACCAGTTCGGCGTGGAAGGAAGAGTGGTGCTGCTTACGTTCGGGCTGCTCTCGCCGAATAAGGGCATCGAGAACGTGCTCAATGCGCTACCGCAAATTCTGGAGCAGTTTCCCGAAGTCGTTTATATCGTCCTCGGGGCCACGCATCCGAACGAGCTGCGCGAGCACGGTGAATCTTACCGGCTCGGCCTCGAAATGCTCGCGAAGAAGAACAAAGTCGACAAGAACGTCATCTTCTACAACCAATTCGTGGATATTGAGAATCTCAAGGAGTTCATCGGCTCGGCCGACCTTTACATTACGCCTTACCTTAACGAAGCGCAGATCACCTCGGGCACGCTCGCCTACGCGTTCGGCGCCGGCAAGGCGGTGGTCTCGACACCGTACTGGCACGCCGCGGAATTGTTGGCGGACGGCCGCGGGGTGTTGGTGCCGTTCGGCGACGCGGCGGCCATTGCGCGCGAAACGATCGCGCTGCTTGGGGACGACACCCGCCGCCATGCCATGCGCAAAAATGCTTACAGGATAGGCCGCGAGATGATTTGGAGCAACGTGGGGCGGCTCTATATGCGCTCCTTCGAGTGCTCGCGCCTCGAAGTAGCGGCGCTGTCGCGAAAATCTCTGGCCAATAAGACGCTCGACCTGAAGCCGCGGGAACTGCCGAAGATCAAGCTGAGTCATCTCTCCCGGATGACCGATTCGACCGGAGTCTTTCAGCACGCCATTTTCAGCGTTCCGAATTTTTCCGAAGGCTACTGCACCGACGATAACGCCCGCGCTTTCATCCTGGCGGTGCTGCTCGGCGAATTAGGCGAGGATCCGGAGTCCGTGCGGACGCTCGCCACCACCACCGGGGCTTTCCTCCATCACGCTTTCGATCTCAAAACGAAACGATTCCACAACCACTTGAGTTTCGACCGGCGCTGGCTGGACGAACAGGGATCGGAGGACTGCCACGGGAGGGCGCTCTGGGCGCTGGGCGTCGGCGTGGGGCGTTCGCCCTGCAGGAACTTCCAGATGATGGCCGGCCAGCTCTTCGCGCTGGCGTTGCCCGCGCTGACCGGGTTCACCTCGCCGCGGGCTTGGGCGTTCGGTCTGATCGGAATCCACGAATATCTGCGCAGGTTGAGCGGCGACAGCCTCGTCAACCAAACGAGGGAGATACTGACATCCCGGCTCATGGATCTCTTCGAAGCGGCCGCGCAGCCGGACTGGCAGTGGTTTGAACAGGAACTGTCGTACGACAACGCGAAGCTTGCGTGCGCCTTGATTTTGAGCGGCCAGGGCATGGGACAACCAGCGGTGCTTGAGCGGGGTTTACAGGCCCTCCGCTGGCTCACGGAAATGCAAATGTCCGGGAAAGGCCACTTCCGTCCGATCGGCAGCAATGGGTTCTACCGCCGCGGCGGCGCGCGCGCCGATTTCGATCAGCAGCCGGTCGAGGCGCAGGCAACCGTTTCGGCTTGTCTGGCGGCCTATCGCGCCACATCGGATTTCTGGTGGTACGAACACGCCCAACGCGCCTTCGATTGGTTTATCGGCTGGAACGATCTCGGACTGGAGCTCTACTCTTCCGAAACGGGCGGCTGCAGCGATGGGCTGCATTTGGATCGGGCTAACGGGAACCAGGGCGCCGAATCGACCCTGGCCTACTTACTCTCATTGGCCGACATGCGATTGGTGCAGAATTTACTGACGAATTTTAAGGAACCGGCGCTGGTGAAGACGAACGGGCGGCCGCATCTCTCGATTCCCGTGGAACCAGCCTACGTCAATCCGTATGTCAATCAACGTTAAACGCACATCCACAATCCTCAAGCCCGACCCGTCGCGCGTTCTCTTGAGGCCCTTCAGTCCCGGGAGTCCCGCCCGCGTGGCGGCGATCATCGCGAGGATCGTGTCGCTCCCGGAATACAGAGTAGGCCCGCTCCTGGATGAAGTCTCCTCTGAATTCTCCGGGAGGCACCAGACAATACACGATCTCTTCCGGCAACGCTTCGAACAGGTCCGCGGATTCACGCTGAAGGAGGAGGAACTATCCGAGCAAAGACAACTCCTGATCGGCTCCTATTTCCTGGCCGAATATTCTTTGGAGTCTGCCGCCCTGTTCAATCCTTCCATTGTTCCGCACCCCGACCAGACGGATGTCCCGGACGGCGCCCTGCGGTTTATTCTCAGCCTGCGCGCCACGGGGGAAGGCCACATTTCCTCCCTCACGTTTCGAACCGGTATCATCCATCCCGATCAACGGATCGAGGTCTTGGCCCCAGCCGGCTTCCTGATCGAGCCGCGCCAGATCCCCAACCCCCAGTTCGACAAGCCGCTGTTCGAGCGGAAACTCTTTGAACTGGGGTTGAACGGCGACTTTCCCCATCGGGTCATGGAGGGACTCCCGGACTCGTTCGCACTCGAAGAGCTTCGCGCCAGTCTCAGAGCCGAACAATTCCGTCTGCCGGATGGAATGACGCAGGAGGATCAGAACGCCGCCCAAGGGATTTGGATGCTGGCCCGGTCCAACTACGAAGTTCAGTTCCAGCCCGAACAGGAGTTGTCGGAGCGTATTCTTTTTCCCTCCACGCCCTCTCAACGCAACGGCATTGAGGACGCCCGTTTCGCTTGTTTCCGCAACGATGACGGCACCCACGTCTACTACGCAACCTTCAGCGCCTACGACGGCACGATTGTGATGCCGGAGCTGTTGGAAACGACCGACTTCCTCCGCTTCCGATTCCTGACATTGAACGGTCCGGCCGCCAAGAACAAAGGCATGGCCATTTTTCCCCGGAAGATCGGCGGTCTCTATGCCATGCTCTCGCGCCAGGACAACGACAGCATCTACCTGATGTTCTCCGACAACGTCCATTTTTGGAATGAGCACAAGCTGCTCCTCAAACCCGTTTTCCCGTGGGAGCTGATCCAGATCGGGAACTGCGGATCTCCTATCGAGACCGATGCCGGGTGGTTGGTCCTCACCCACGGCGTCGGCCCCATGCGAAAATACAGCATCGGCGCGTTCTTGCTGGATCGCGATAATCCAAGCAAGGTCATCGGCCGTCTTCGCGAGCCCTTGCTCAAGCCGAATCAGAATGAACGGGAAGGTTATGTACCGAACGTCGTTTACACCTGCGGCGCTCTACTCCACAACGGCGAACTGATCATTCCCTACGGCTTGGCCGATTACGCCACCGGTTTCGCGACCGTCCCCCTCGCGCAGGTGCTGGCCGCCATGGATTCCGAAGGCTCAAGGACAGGTCCGAATCAGGCCCAAAGGGAGCTCGCCGAGGCGCAGTCCGGCATGAAATACGAAGAGGCCCTGACACGTCCAAGTCCGGCCGGGGAGGAGCTCGAAGGGGCGCTGACTTGAGTTCGGAGGACCGTCCAACCGTATGCTCGTCGCCAACAAGAGGGTTGCGGTCCTTTCGCCCGTAGCCTGGCGGACGCCCCCCAGGCGGTACGGCGCCTGGGAGACGGTCGCGAGCAACGTCACCGAAGGACTCGTATCCCGCGGCTGGGATGTGACGTTGTTCGCTAGCGGCGATTCGACGACCCGCGCTTGCCTCCATGCCGTGGTAGCCCAGGGATATGAAGAGGATCCGGCCGTCGATCCTAAAGTCGCTGAATACCTTCACATCTCCGAAGCGTTCGAGCACGCGGCCGAGTTCGACCTCATCCACAGCCATTACGACTTCATGGCGCTCTCCTACACCCGGCTCGTGAAGACGCCGGTTCTCACGACCATCCACGGATTTTCCTCGCCCAAGATCATGCCCGTCTACGACAAGTATCGCGACGGGTACTTTGTCTCGATCAGCAACTCCGATCGCGCGCCGGGGCTGAACTACCTGGCGACGGTCTATAACGGAATCGACCTCTCGTTGTACCCGCTCCAGGAACGGGGCGGCGATCACCTGATCTTCCTTGGGCGGATTCACCCCGACAAGGGCGTGCATCTGGCGATTGAGGTTGCCCGCCTCAGCGGGTTGCCGCTGCTCATCGCGGGCATTATCCAGGATGAGACCTACTTCCGGGAGCAAGTGGAGCCCCACCTTAACGGGACGATCCGCTACATCGGGGCCGTGGACGTGCCGGGCAAGAACGAGTTGTTCGCGCGCGCCAGAGCGCTGCTGCACCTGAACACGATCCCGGAGCGATTCGGACTTGTCCTTGCTGAAGCGAATGCCGCCGGCGTGCCCGTCGTCGCCATGGACCTCGGCTCCTGCCGGGAGGTGATCGAAGACGGGAGAACCGGGTTCCTGGTCAACAATGTGCAGGAGGCGGTCCTGTCCCTGGAACGTATTTCGGAAATCGATCGCACCGACTGCCGCCGGCGGGTCGAGCGGTGTTTTTCCATCGAAACCATGGTCGAGGCCTACGAACGGGTCTATCGGACGATTTTTGAACGGGAAGCACAGAGCCGATTATGAAGCAGGACATTGTCAGACGATACGCGTACAACCCCATCCTCACCAAGGCCGAGATCCCCTATCCTGTGGAAACGGTCCACAACGCCGCGGTCGTGAAGCATCGGAAGGAATACATCATGCTGTTCCGCTCCCATCTGCGCACGGGGCGGTCCATCATCGGTCTGGCGCGCAGCAGCGACGGATTCCACTTCACCGCCGATCCACAGCCCTTTCTGACTCCCGCGGCGGATGGTCCTTTTGCCGCCTATGAGGAGTTCGGCGTGGAGGACCCGCGCGTGACGCGCCTGGAGGGGGAGTACGTCATCACTTACAGCGCCTACTCTCGAAACGGCGTGCGGATCGCTCTGGCGAAGACGAAGGACTTCTGCTGTGTGGAAAGGGTCTCGCTCATCACGGAGGCGGACTACAGAAACGTAGTGATCTTCCCGGAAAAGTTCGACGGACTCTATGCCCGGCTTGACCGTCCTCACTCGGAAATCGCGCCCTGGTCCATCTGGATCTCCTATTCTCCGGACCTCCATTTTTGGGGCGAATCCCAGCTCATCATGAGGCCTGAGCAGTATCACTGGGATGAGATGAAGATCGGTCCGGGCGCGCCGCCCATCAAAACGGACCAGGGATGGCTTTCCATCTATCACGGCGTTTTCGAAACTATGGACGGATCGGTCTATCGCCTGGGGGTAGCCCTGCATGATTTACTGAACCCGGCGAAAATCATCGGCGTGGGCGACTCGTGGATCCTTCAGCCGGAAGACCCCTGGGAAATCACGGGATATGTCCACAACGTCGTATTCACTTGCGGCGCCGTTCCCGAGCCCGATGGAACCGTGAAGATCTATTGGGGCGGCGCGGACACGGTCATGTGCGTGGGAGAAGCGAATGTCGCCGATCTCGTCGCGTTGTGCCTGGATCACGGCAGACCGGCAAAGTGAGCGCGCCAGGTTCCGTGGCGCCGGTCGCGTGGTGGTGGCCGGCGAGGCGCGGCGGCGGGTGCGATTCGAACAGGTTAAAGGCTGGCCTGCGATGCCTGACTGTTGCCGGTTTTTAAGCCGCGAACGCGGAACGCGGCACACTCGCAAACCTTCGGCAATGCCTCTTTGAATGACGTAGTCGCAATTATGTCGTCGCCGCCTTCATCAAAGCAGGTGGAATCGTGAACATCTGCCGTTTGTTCCGGTCTGTGATTCTTTTCTAAGCGCTTATTTTCAACTTCGGCTGTCCACCAAAGCGGGCCGTTCGCCACCCGGCTGCGAACACAGTCGCAGCCCGTTCAATCCGGCCCCGCCGGTGGCCCGCTAAGGCCCGGAGTCGGCGGGATGACGAGCCGAGGAGGGCAAGGGCGACGACGGTGAGGAAGGCGGAGGACGGTTCCGGGACGCTCGAGACGGGATCTCCGCCGAAGGTGAGGATGTCGACCACGATGTAGGCGTTCTTGACTCGCAAGGCCTTGATGTCGGCCGAACCCCGGACAACACCGCGCCACTCGGCCGCGTTAAAGCCCCCCGGGGTCGAAATGGGGGCAGCGACAGCCAAGTTGTACGATTCGAGCACGGACAGGTTAGCGTCGAGGGCCTCGATGATCGGGTCGTCGCCGACGCCAGCGGCGTAGTTCATCAGCGCCGACACCGCTGACACAGCCGATGGGAACTCGAAAATCATGAAGTTGGCGCCGCTATCGACACCCGCGAAGAATATTTCACTCCAAGAACCGTTGACAGCTAGAAAATAATTGCCGGTGCCGAGCACTGCGCCTACGCCGGTATTGGCGCCGAGGGCGCCAGCGGTGAACACGACACCTGTGGGTAGGACGACGGGGCCGGTCGTGAAGCAATACCCGCAGCCTGTTCGGGAATCGAAATCTTCGACCGTGCCCGTCCGGGGACGGCTATAAGGCCCGCAAAGCTTAGAATCGGAAGAATGGAGGCAAGCGCCAAGAGTCTCGGTTTCATTTGGTTTTGGTACCTCCCGGCGACATCCAAGGGTTGCGAATCTCGAGATCTTCGCAGCAAACATCAAGGACTCTAGCACCAGCCGTGGCGAAAAACAAGTGAAATTGGAGAGTAAGTCTTTAAATCCTTGAAGTTCTGTTCCGTCCCGTGCTTCGCAGGTATGGGAACGTGGCGCCGGTGTCCACCATACACCGCGGCAATATGGCTGCGAAGTCGCGAGACCGGAAAGCCGCGTCGGTGCATAGCTTGAAGAGCAAACGAATCGCGCAAACAGACCGAGCGGGACGTTCGTCGCTCCCGGGTTCGTGCAAGTCGCAATCGTTGGCGGCGGACAAGTCTTGGAGGTACCGACCGCCTACTCCGCGTTGGCCGTTATGATGGACGGAACTTCATGGGTGGACCGAGACAGGCAATCATCGAGGTATCGCGCCGACGTTTCGAGACACGCCGCGATGCCTTCCGCAACAGGTATCCGCAGCCTGGGGTCCAGCCGAATGCTGGGTGCGATCACGCCTTCGCTCCAATCCGACGCATGGCCCTCGTCGCACTCCACATGTACCCGGATGAACTCGAGATCCGCGGGGTCGAACTGGAGACGCTCGAGACCCGCGCCCATTTGAGTCATCCGGTAATGAGCCATGACCTCGGTCGCGTAGAGAGAACCGGCCAGGCGCCAGGGATCGCAGTAGTAACCGTAGTAAAAGACGAGAATACGATCGGCCAGCGTGGGGAACGCTTCGAGTCGCAGTTCGTCGCCGCTGCGCGCCTTCAATGCTGTAACGAGGCGTCGCATCAAGTCCGCATGCGGCGCGGGTACATTTTCATCCTCAATGTTGCGAAGGACGGCGGCGCGGCCCTCGTCGCAGATCTGCGCCGCAAGAGTACGCTCCACGAGCGGCAGAAATGCGGGAAGCGGCGAATTTTCGAGAATGAACGCCGCGAATTCCCTCACGCTGGCCCCCTGCGCCAGGTAGTCATACCAGGAGTGCCGGTGCGCGCGATGCTCGAGGATCGTACGGGTCCAGCCCTGTTCACCTTGCTCGAGGAGAGCGGCCGCAAGTGGACTCGATCGCTCCTTTTGGCCGTGCCACCAGAGCCGCAGGGTGCGTTCTTCCTCGGCGTCGAGATGCGTTGCGACACGTTGTTGACATGTCCTTAGAAGTTCCGTTTCAGTAAGAGTCAGCATATTTTCCGCTCCGTTCGAAGTAGCCCGGCAAGAAATGAAGCCCGATCAGTGTACCTCCTCAAGCGTCTTGATGATCGGCCGCTTTCCGGACCGTTCGGGCGGAATCTCCGCGACGGTGCGGACGCCGGCCTCCACCCCCGGGCCGAGCAGCTTTGACATCTCGTCGCGCAACCGGGCGGCGGCGGACTCGTTCCAGGCGTCGCCCGGCACGACCAGCAAGGTAACGCGCCGGTTTCCCTCCCGAACGATTTGGTAGTGCCGGACGTCGTCGGTGTGGCGGTTATAGACAAATAGGTAGTAGGCCAGGCTCCCCGGCCTGATCACTCTGTTGGCGGGAGTGGTCAGGCACTCGTCCGTGCGCCCATCGATCGGTCCGAGCAGCGGGAAACCGCGCCCGCAGGAGCAGGATCCCTCGGGACGGGCCGCCAAGTCACCCGTATCGTACCGGATGAACGGACGGGCGTAGTTCCACAGGTCGGTTAAGACGATCCGGCCGGTCTCGCCATCTTCGGCCAGCGAGCCGTCTGGACGCAGGATTTCGCACACTGCCAGCTCGGTATTCACGTGAAACCGCTCCGGGGAAGCCGCACAGCTCTGTGCGCTGAACCACCCGAATTCGCGCAGGCCGTACCGGTTGGTGATCGGAGCCTGAAAGTATTGTTCGATCAGCCGCCGGCGCGGCGGCGAAAGCGTCTCAGCCGTGGCGATGACGCCGCGCAGCGAACGGCTCAGCCGCAGGCCGCGACGCAGCAGCAGGTCCGCCATGGTTGCCAGCGTCGAGGTATAACCGAAGACGAATTCCGGCCTGCACGCCTCGATGCGCCGCCAGATGTCCTCGGCCCGCCCCGCGTCAATGTCCCAGATCGAGATCCTATCTTGCGTAAAGCGATCATGGACACGCTGCAACCAGGGGAGCATGCGTAGGCCGCCGGACCCTGGCGGCGGGGGCACTGCGATGCGCAGGCAGCGATCGAATGGGCGCAGGCCGATCCAGGAATCGTAGGAAAGCTGACTGGCGAAGGCAACCGGCAGGGCGGCGCGGTCCACTTCGAAGCGGAACGGCACGCCCGTAGATCCGGAGGTCGCCTTCTCCATGCGCCGCTGCGCCGGCAGGTTCGACGCCGCGAACGCCTCCGGCGGATGGTTGCGGTAGGCCGACTTGTCCATCACCGGCAGGTGGTTGATGTCGAGCCCCCGGTAGAAGGGCACGTTCTGGACGGCGTGGCGCAGCAGCCGCAGCCGCCGCGCTTCCGATCGTCGGCGCAGCTCCTCGGTGGGGAGCCACTGGGCGCGGTTGAGCTCAAGCAGCGTTTTGACGATTCCGATGGCTGTCAAAACAGGTCCCTCGCTCCCGGAAGACCGCTCGGGTCCGTTCGCCTGGAGGACCTGCGTTCTTCTTCGCCGCCCGGATGCGTTCCGGCATATCGTTGACAGGGCTCTAGAAGATCTATTTCGGTAAGGTTTGACATTTCTCTCCGCTTCTTTCGAAGTAGCTCTGGCAGAGTCGCAAGCGGCGCGCATGCCACACCATGAAGCTCCCCAGGGTGAGCTGAACGACGCTGCCCCAGACGTCTTCCCAGCTGTCGCGAATGCGCATGAACGCGAGCAGCGCCCGGCTCCGCCGCCGATCGTCCTTTTGTTCCCTTGGAATGAGCAGGCATGGTCCCCGGTGCGGAATCGAGCGCGTATGCGACGCCGAGGAGCGGAGCTTGAAGCGCCTGAGCATTTCCCGCGCCGCCACCCGCATCGTGATCAGCGCCACGGAATGCGCCGGACAGGGCCGGTTGGCCGTGACTCCGAATGGAATGTAGGTCGCCTCGTTCGCCGCCAAATTCTCCCACCGGCCGGGGTCGAACCGCTCCGGGTCGTCAAAGCCCGCACGGTGGTACTCGGGGTAGTTGAAGCACACCACTGAGTCTTTGGGAATCGTGGTCCCTTCGTCAACCGCGATATCCGACGAAGCGATTCGGTGGGCGATTCCGAAAAGCGGAAACATTCGCAGTGTCTCGGCCAAAACGCGGTCGAGATAGGCGTCGTCCGTGGAATCGCCGGCAAGCTTGGCCTGCACATTCCCGTGCTGAGCGATCGCCATTAAGAGATGGGTCATCGCTTCGGACATCTGTACCACGGCCGTGTTAAAGAAAACTCCCTGGAGATACAGAGCCCGCTCCTCTGTGGATAAACTTTCGGGGAGCGTGTGGGGCACGCCCCCCTCGAGTCTGCGGATCAGGAAACGCGTGAGCCTGCTCCGTTTTTGCATATGGCGCAGGCCGCGGCATTTGAGCGCGGTAACGACGTCGTTCGCATTGCCCACGATCAGGTCGCGAGCGTTCCGCGGACAGGTCTCGCCAAAAACCAGCTCGTAGTAGAACTCGGCCCAAACCGGCATCATCACGTCGCGCAGCCGGACGAGATTCGCGCTCCGAAAGTCCTGCTGGTCTAATACGCGGGTAACGCACCTGGACGCCAGATCCTCCGCTTCCGTCTTCGACAAAGCGAGGATGCGGCGGGTCGATCGCGCGACTTCTTCGTACCTTTTGCCCGGTTCGAGATGTTCCTGGTGGACTTCGGGTCCGGGTGAGAGCCAGTACCAGAAAAGATCCGAGAGCGCCGCGCCCCGGCTCCTGCCGTTGGCCGCGGAGTGGGAGTAAACCTGCTTGAAACGCGAGGCATCGACGAGCGGACCCGGAATCGGGATGCCTTCCTCGCCGTTGACGCGCGTGAAGATGCGCATGCGCAAACGAACGATCGCGGGCGGAAGCCAGTAGGGAAGGCTCATCGCCAGGAGTGCGCCCGCAGCCAGGCTAAGGGCAATCAACATTGTCCCTCCGATCGGCGGAGCATCACGAAATCGCGGGACAGGGCGCCGGGCGAGCCGCATCCGCAAAACGCCAATGCGCGATCGAGCTCCGAGCGTAGCATCTCGAGTACCTGCTCCACTCCCTGCTGGCCGGCGAGGGCGAGTCCCCAGAGCACCGGGCGGCCGATCGCGACGGCGCGCGCTCCGAGGGCAAGCGCCTTAACGATGTCGGTTCCGCGCCGGATTCCGCCGTCGAGCAGCAGGGGAATTCTTCCGGCGACCGCATCGGCAATGGGCGGCAGCAGTTCGATTGCGGCCGGCACGGTATCGAGCTGCCGCCCACCGTGATTCGACACGAGCAACGCATCGATACCGCGTCCGGCCGCCAGACACGCATCCTCAGGGTGCATCACGCCTTTAATCGCGATCGGCAAGTTAGTCACGCTCCGCAGCCACTCCATGTGCTTCCAGGAGAGATCCGGAGCGAAAACAATCGGCCGCGGCCGGCCTCCGTTGCCGTGATCGCGCATATTCTCGCAGCACATCCCGGCCGGCAGATCGACGAAACCATTCCGCAGATCGCGCTCGCGGCGGCCGAACGCCGGCGAATCGACGCTCACGACCAAAGCCTTGCAGCCAGCCGCCTCGGCGCGCCGCACGATCGATTCGGTGAAACCGAGATCAGGCTGAATGTAAATCTGAAACCACAAGCTGGACGGGTCGCCCGCCGCCGCGATTTCCTCGATTGCCCTAGTCGACGCCATGCTGGCGACCATGATCGTCCGCGCCGATGCCGCCGCCCGCGCCGTGGCGAGCTCGCCCTCGGCGTGAGCCAGCCGGTGGAACGCAGTGGGCGCCACCAGCACCGGCATGGAGGAGCGGCAGCCTAGCAAAGTCGTTCCCAGTTCGCGTTCCGTCTCACCGCGCAGCACGCGCGGCACCAGGCCGACGCGCCTGAATGCAGCTTCGTTAGCCCGCAGTGTAATCTCGTCGTCCGCTCCGCCGGCGAAGAAATCGTACACCGCGGGGTCGAGACGGCGCCTCGCCTCAGACTCCATTTCGCGCAACGAGAGCGCTGGCATTGTGTTCGTCCTCAAACCCGAGCCGGGTTGGCCGCTTGGGCGCCGCAATTTCACGGGCGAAGAAAGCGCGCAGCGGATCGCGATGCGCCGCCTGCCCGGTCCAGTCGTTCTCCAGGTTCTCCGTGACATGATGCTCTGCGGCAAGCGTGCGCTGGGAGAATCGCCGAACCACCGGGTGAAGATAACGGCCTTGGCCGGAATGCTCAGCGTCGCTTTGTGAGATGCGGCCGACCGAAACGTCGAATGGGTCGAACTGATCGTGCCCCGGGCCATACTCGAGGGTCAACGCGAAGTAGCTCTCGGCGGCGCCGAACTCGCCCTCGTGTACGTAGTCGACCGGTAGTTCCTCGTAGTAACGTGCGTCTCCGTCGCTCCCAACGACGATCAGATCGCAAAGAAAGCCGAACTCCTGCCACAAAGCCGAGGTCCGGTTCACGCGGGCGATCACCGCTTCCATGAGCAGGTTCGGATCGGCTGGAAGCCTTCGATGCGGCCATTCGCGGCCATGAAACTTTCGCTCCAGCATGCGGTGCAGCGCGCGTATGCAATAGCGGAATCCATGAATGAATCCACTGGTGGACTTCTTATAGTCGCGCGTCTGCATCAGGGTTCCGGCAAAATACAGATCCGGAACGTTAGTTGATTCCCACTCCGAAGTCTGCGCCGGGAAGCGGTCGCGAATCGTCAGCGCCGGGCCGCAGTCATCCGCAAAGATCGAGGCGTCGAACCGGAACCCGGTGCAGGCGATCACACGATCATAGATCAAGTCCTTCTTGACTTCATTGGCGCGTGAGAAGCTTACCGTCACTAAGTAGGACCGATCGCGGCGCTCGATGCGCTCGATGTTTCCATCGAGCAGAGCATTCTGCGATTTGAGCTGATAGGTGTCCAGAAGCTGGTTGTTAACGGCTCGAAGATGACCCACATAGTGAGATCTCCAGGCCATGTGGATCGAGCTTGGACCGGCGACGTGGATGACAGCCGCCGACTCGATCAGGTTGTCCGCGGTCTCGAAAGCCGAGTTACCCTTCCCGATGATCAGCACCCGCTGGTTCACGAACTCGCGAGGATCCACGGAAACGCCGGTATACAGTTCGGCTGTTTCGATACCGGGGATCGGCGGAATATACGGCTTCGAGACGCCGCTTGCCACGATTAGCCGCTTCGCCTCATACCGCCGACCCTGTTCATCGGTCGCCTGAAACGATCCGTTTCGGCTGATCCTGGCGATCCGCGACTGATAACGGATCCGCAGACCGAACGCCGAGGCGAAATCGCCGAGGTATCGCACCAGGTCGCCGGCGTCGGGAAAATAGCGCTCCGTGTAAAGTGGGAAGCGGAGGCTTGGATGGTCGGAGAGCAGGGAGTTCCAGTCCATCCGCAGGTTGACTTCCGGGTCGTCCGAACCGGTATGCGGCTTATTTATGGAGATAAGACGGCGATGACGCGGAAACGTCTGGAAGAACGTACCCGGTGAGTCTCCCGCTTCCAGGATGAGGTAGTTGCGGCCGGCCTGTTCTAGAAAGTATCCCAGTTGAAGTCCAGCCGGTCCGGCTCCGATCACCAGGTAATCGATGTTAGTCGATACATCGGGTCCCACTATTGCCTCCACTTACTGCTCTTTCCGGCTTCCAGGTTCGTACTGGATGCCCTCGGCAACCGGTTATCCACCTGCGCGGAATTCAACCTTCCGGTTGAGCGCACCGGCGCCGATCATCTGGAATCGAACCAAGTCGAAGTCCCGGCCTGTACGGCGCGGACATCGCCCGATCAGGCGGATTCTTATTGTAATTATCTATCCTAACGTAACTGAGCGACAGAGCAATAGCGGGACACAACATTTTACAATCATTAACTTGTTAATTGGTGCTTAATTGGTGCTAAACTACTTTGAATATTCGAAAATGACCACTGCTGTCCAAAACAGGACAGGGTCGTGATGTCGGCTGTTGAAAACGAAGGCTTTGGGATCTGGGAATCGGGGTTGTCGGATCGAGGTCTGTCGTTTCCTCCGGTAATTGCGTGTCCAAATCATGCCGGCGCCAGGGTAAGTTGTTTGGATTGAGGCAGCAGTGGCGGAGTTTCGAACGGGTCGTCCAGCCACGTCCGCAAATCACGGTAAGTAAACAGGTTCAGCCCCAACATCGAGGCCGGATTGGACAAGGACCATCGGGCCTTCGACAGATGGTGCAGCCATTTCAGCAGCAGGATCGCGATCAAGGCTGTCCAAATCTGGATGCGCGGGGCATTTTCGCCGGCGCCCACGAAGCTCTTCACCTTGAGGTTCTGCTTGAGCGCAGCGGTCCTTGCAGATGGCGGCAAGGGTCGTGGCGCCAAACGCCGGCAGGTTGGTCGGCAACACGATCTCCCGTTCGTTCACCGCATCCCAGACCACCACCCGCCGCAGCAGGCAGGGGCAATCCTTTTGAGCCTTGACACCAGTGAAACTGGATCGGTCGGTCCAACCGAATGTTGCGGTCCTTCGGAACCGCACACTCCTTCACCGCTTCGTACGCCGCATTTTCCTTCAGGCGGGTGACAAAGTAGATTTCCTCGGCGGTCCACTTGCCGAACAGCCCGTAGTCGTTATACCC
>CAMDED010000085.1 GCA_945893365.1 Candidatus Sulfopaludibacter sp. SbA3
TCGTTGTAGTCCTTCACGAATCGCTCCAATACCTCGTTGGCTTCCTCCACCGTCTTCGCCTTCGCCAGCCGCAGTTCACTCTTCAGCCGGTCCTGAAATGTCTTCCACATCCGCTCGATCCGCCCTTTCGCTTGCGGAGATAGCGCCCGAGAGGCACCGTGTACACGGCGGCTGAAATGCGGCGGGTGGTCCAGATCGGTGATCCCGCCACTGTGCTTGAGATTCACGAATGGAAGCGGAAGTTTGACGGGCGGGTGCGGGAGTACCAGGCGCGAAAAGGGGAAGGGGCCTGACGATATGAGCAGCCGAATGTCGATTCCCGAGATCGCTGAGCGGCTGTCCGTCGGGCGGATCGCGGTCTACGCGATGCTGGAACAGGGCATCATTCCCGCCGTCCGCCTTGGCCGACGGTGGATCGTCACCAGGCACGCCTTCGAAAATTGGGAGCGCACATGCGGGATGCCGACTGGACTTCCACGGAAAACCGAGCATAAGGTGACCTGACCTTATGCCAGTCTACAAACGCAAGTACCGGTCGGGAAAGGCGGTGTGGTACTTCCAATTCGCCCCGCCAGGATCGACACGCCAAAATCAGAATCTGATCACCGAATCTGGATTCGCAACAAAACAGGAGGCGACAGCCGCAGAGGTCGTCCGCCGCAACGAGGAACTGTTGCGCCATGCAGCCACCGGCGGAGTGGTCGCGCCCATGCCGACGACTCTGGCGATGCTTTTGGCAGAGTTCATGAAGCAGTACGCGCAAGAAAACCTGGCACCGAAAACGGTTGAGCGATATAGCGAGATGGCAGAGTACATCGCGCCGGAGCTGCTCGCGATGAACATGACCGAGATCACGCCGCTTCACCTCAGTCGCGAGTGGACGCGTTTACTGAAGTGCGGCGGCCACGCGCGCAAGTCCAAGACGCCTCGCGCGATGAAGCCGAAGACGGTCAGAAACATCGCCGGTTTCGTGTCCTCTGCATTTGTGCGCGCGATCAAGTGGGGGCTGGCGACCACAAATCCGGTCACCCACAGCGACCTTCCGAAGGTGAGAAAGCGCATCGGAATGGCACTGCTCCCATCGGAGCAGGACCGCCTAACCCAGTGTGCGACCGGCCCATGGTGCCTCCCGGCGTTCCTTGATGTGGCGGCAGCGACTGGCGCGCGTCGCGGGGAGGTTTTGGCCCTCCGATGGTCGGACGTCAAAGGCATGCTTGTCTTCATTGATCGATCACTCTGCCAGACCAGGGACGGGCTCGTGTTCAAGAGCACCAAGACGGAGGAGCCCCGGAATGTGGAGTTGCCGCCGTCAATGCTGGCGTCCCTCGACGCGCATAGACTGCGCCAGGATGAGTTCCGCCACCAGTTCGGCCCGGACTATCGCAGCGATCTGGACCTGATCTTCGCCAACCCGGATGGATCACCGCTGATGCCTAATTCGATTTCGTCAACGGTGTCGCGGCTCTGCCGGCGGCTGGGCCTGCCCAAGGGAGCATCGCTCCACGTCCTTCGACACAGCCACGCGAGCCTCCTCCTGGCCGACGGCGTCGACCTCGCGACCGTCTCCGCGCGCCTCGGCCACTCATCCGTGCGCACGACCGCAGATATCTACAGCCACGCGATCCGCGGCAAGGACCACGCCGCCGCCCAGTGTTGGGACGACATCATGCAGCGATCACGCAGCGAGACAGAGAAATCTAAAAGTGTAAACTAATGCATTGCAAAGCGGATCGTCGGACCGAATCCGACGTCTCGGGACAAGCCGGACTGCAACCGCACCGAGTCAACGCCAGCGCTCATCACGAGGGTTAGAGTCCGGCCCGGGCAAAATAGGTAGCCGTCTCGTGTCCCCGCCCAAGTCGAACCGCAGATGCCAGGCAAGACAACGCTGCGAAACAACGACATCTGCGCTGCCCGGCGCATTCCTCGCTGCCCGGCACCGAATTGGACTACCCTCCAAGACCACATTTGCTATAGTTCGAGGTGGTTCAACCACACATGCCCGGCCATCGTGTAACGGAAACTAAGCTCTTCAAGCTGTTGAAGAAACGCGAAGCCAAGGACGGCTTCGAAGCAGCGGAAATTTCATCGCAGGTGGCTCATGTTGTTGCTGAGGCGTGGCCTTTGCTCCAGCATGTTTGCCGAAGCTTCCCTCAGTACACCCTGCACGATCCCGATCATTCCTTTCGGGTCGCGCAGAATATGTCACGGTTGGTCCCAGAAACCACTCTGGCCAACTTGAATAGCGTGGAACTTTCGATCCTTCTCTTAGCTGCGTACCTGCATGACATCGGTATGGCTGCGAGTCAAGAAGAATTCTATGCTTGGTTGGAATCTGCCGAATATCATTCGTTTCTTGGGACGCATGATAAATGGGCGCAGGCTCTGCGCGCGATTGAATGGGGACCCGATTTCGAACACCGTATGCATTTCGAAGGCATTCGGGATTTCGAGCGCTCTGATGACTTTGAGCACTACCGAATTCGCAAGCGGCGAATGCGACCGCGTGACGTCAGCAGCGAAACTCCTGATGCGCAAACCGTGGATCTTCGTCGTCTACAAGACGTCATGTACACAGAATTCCTTCGGGAGAGCCACGCGGCACGGGGCGCCACATTCGTCATAGAACACTTTGGGCCGTCTGGGACTTCCGACCATAAAATCCGAATCGGCGAAGTCAACTACGCTGACCAAGTTGCCTTGGTGTGCAAATCGCACTGGGAAACGGCCCTGTCCCTTAAAACGGATAAATACAGACGGGACGGCTATGTCGGGATGCTCCCGGTCAACCTGCAATACTGTGCGATCATTCTACGCCTTGCCGATTTAATCGAGTTAGACCCAGAGCGAACGCCCAAGGTTTTGATGGATTTCATCCTGCTGGACCTCGAACATCACGGCGATAGCGAAGGCGCGGTGGAGCAAGCCCGCTTGAAATCAGGCGATGAATGGGCTAAGCATCGCGCCATCCTAGGCTACAAAATTTCGCCGGATGAAGTGCGAATTGAGGCCAAGTGCGCTCACCCTGCGATTCAGCGCGGTCTTAAGGAGTGGTGTCACTATATAGATCGAGAGAGACAGGATTGCAGGCTCGTAGTTCATGATAATCGGCGCGACATCACTGACCAATATCACCTGCGGCTGGAAACTGAAGTCAGGGCCGATTATATCGAGTCAGATGGTTCGTACCTTTATTCCGATTTCAAGTTCCAACTGGACTATGAGCGCATTGTTGAACTCCTGATGGGGACAGAGTTATGGGGCGATCCTGCTGTCGTGCTGCGGGAACTGTTGCAGAATGCAATCGATGCTTGTCACCATCGGGCGGCGACGAGTCTGGAGCAAGGGCGGCCGTACACACCACGAATAGTTTTCAGACTGCACCCCTCGCATGAGGCCCCGCTCGGTGTAACGCTGACCTGTGAGGACAACGGCACCGGAATGGACAAACGAATTGTCGAAACGTTCTTGATGCGAATAGGTCGTTCCTACTATCAGTCGAACGAATTCCGAAGGCAGAACCTTCCATTTTATCCAATTAGCCATTTTGGGTTAGGTGTGATGTCATGCTTCATGATCGCCGGTAAAGTCAGGATTGAAACGCAACGTTACAGCGATGGCGCCGAAGCCAGCTTGCCATTGTTGGTTGAGATCGCGGCGAGCGGGCGGTACGTTGTCATGCGCCCGCTTTCGAAATTGCGGGAAGGCACTGCTGTTGCGCTGGATATTGACCAGGCAGGCATCGGTCACTTCGACCCGCGCCTAATGGACCGGGAACACATGATTCACCGGCGAATGCGTGGTGACTTCCCGGAGCCTTGGTTCTTCGGAGATCAAGCGCATAGCGTTCTTCAGCGATTAGCTGTTCACCTTGATATTCCCATTGAATTCGAAGGTCCACATGGCAAGACCATCATCCCGGCATGCGGATTTGAGCTTGCCGTCATTGACTGGTCAAGACTCCTGTGCATGAATACTCGCCACCGTGAGTTCGTTTTCAACTTCACCTACGAGGAAACAGGTGGGTTGGCAGGCGGCTTCCGTTTTCTCTTTCCGCTTACTGACGGCGGGGATTTGTGCCTCGGCTGTGCAGTGGAGTCCCTTTTCAAAATGGTTATTGATATTGATGGGGACCTGTGTTTGACAACACCAGGCTATAAGGACCAGCGTATGAACCTCGACTTCGGGATCAAAGAGGAGTGGGGGCATTCCGAGAGCAGGGGCGTGTACCGACATAAGTTCAATCAAAAGCCGCCCCACGGTAAGGAGCACGAGTACGATTCCGACTCGGATCTTTTGGAAGTGGTGAAGGCCAGTTTCCGATGGTCGCAAGATGGTTTGTACGTTGGGCCTCTGGCGTTTAAGCGTCCAGACGTAGAGGAGAAGAGGGAAGACTCGGATAAGAGGAACCCGGATGAACCGAGTGTGTTCACCCATGTGCCGGTCCCAGGGTTGAATGCCGCTGACATCGATATACGCGGACCGTGGCGCGTGAGCCTGAACGTCCAACGGTCAGATTTCCAGGGCGGCGCTGCACTTGAGAATTTTAGGCAGCGGTACTACGCCTTGGCAGCAGAAATGTGGAGGCGTATCTTGACTACCCCCGGCCTGTTTTCGACGGTAGCAGCACGGGACTCGTTTGTGAGGGCCCTTCTTCAACGGGCGTCGTGGCCGCTGGAGTCGTACTTGCGCCCAATTGTTGACAGCCTACCGGAGCTTCGGGTGGCCGAACAGGCGTGAGTGCTCGGGGTTGGATGGTGGAGCGGCCGGAGGGCCTGAGTCCGCAATTTTCCGGAATGCGGCGGCGTCAGCGCGCGCCCTGGGCCCACGACCGCGCTGTGACTGCGCTGTGACGTCGGCGCTTCGTGGCGGTGTTTCGGAGCATCATGGAAAACCAACTGCACTGAAACCACAACTACTTAGACCCAACCGAACTGGACTGAACTGCCAGCCGTCGGGTTCGATTCCCGTTAGCGCTACCATGTTTTCATAGAGTTACGGGCTTCAGGTGACGAGGAGTGACGACGCGGGTTGCGCCAGAAGCGCGACAAGGCGAAAGCGCCGTTCCTTTCGGGAATATACTTAGAACAGATGCGCGACCAGCCGTCCCCTGAAACTCTAGCCTTCGTAGCTGAAGCAAATGCCTCCGTTGCCGCCGCGCAGGCAGCATCTCTCGCTGCCGGCGTCCCGATTGTGTACAAGGATGCAGAAGGGCGATATGTCGAGGAGTACCCGGGTGGACGGATCTTCGAGATTTGTTTTCATCCCGGCGAAAGTGGCGACCGCCATGTCGAAATCGTGCGCGAACTCGCCGGATCTATCCGCTGACCCCGCCCTCTATCATTCCGCCTGTATTGATCGTCGTTGCCGGACCGAACGGTTCGGGCAAGAGCACAGTGACAAGCCAGCTTCGCCTGCACGACCGGATGCCAGTGCTCGATCCCGACGCCATCGCCCGCATCGCGAATTCGTCGGATCCAAGTCGGGCCGCGATGCGGCGGGGCGCGAAGTGCTCTCGCAGTGGAGGCAGTTCATCGAACGCCGCGTCAGTTTTGCCATTGAAACAACGCTGGCGGGCATCGGTCCGATCGAACGCATCAGACAGGCCCGAATTGCGGGGTATGGAGTTCGGGTGTACTACGTCGCTATCGACACACCGGAACTCAATGTCGAACGCGTGCGCCGCCGGGTTCTTCAGGGAGGGCATGGCATCCCCGAACGCGATATTCGCCGTCGCTACGACCGCAGCCTTACAAACGCTCCAGTCGTGCTGACACTAGCCGAGCAGGCGTCGGTGTTGGACAACTCCTATCACCAGACCATGACAGTCGCCGAGATCGAATCCGGGATTGTTTCGTGGCGAGCCCCGAACGTGCCCACGTGGGCCGCGAAGATTCTTGCCGCCATTGGGCGTTGAGTTCTCCTTCATCCGCGCCGCGAGTCCCTTGCAGATTCGGTTGAAGCGTTGAACGCGTTACTCGCCTTGCCACATGCCGCTTTCCTCCGAACCGAGGAAAGTCCACCTATGGCAGTCTTACGCCCAGTGAAATGGACATGTACTAAGCCGTCACTTCGGGCTTGCAAAACTGCGGCGATTCTCGAAAATTTCGTGACGTGTTATGCTTCGGATCACGCGCAGGATTTCTCTTTCTTGCGCTTGCGCCTCCTCTGTAAACACGGCCCGCACAACGGCAAGCGATGAATTCACCAACTGACGACGATCCTGATCTCGAGCAGATTCATGAATTGTTTGCGGCCGAAGAAACCGCGCTCGTCGAAGCCCGGGCTCAGGTCGCGTGGCACGAGCGGGCACTGGCCGAACTGGCAAAGGCGCATCCCGAGGTGGCGGCCTTGCGTCCACCCGTCCTCGACTGTTGAAATCCGCGAAATGAAAATTCTCGTTTTTGAGCGATTTCGGGAGTCAAGATGCTGATAAGAAATGGATTAGGTCCGTTCACGTGTCGATTTTGGCCCCCCTCGAACGTGGTCGAAAGATGAGAAGTAGCATCAGCCAAAGGACTGAAACCAAACCACTTGGGAAGAAAGCCGAAGCCGATCAGGGCGCAAATCGCTGCGGGCGACCCACGCAAGAAGGGCGTCCACAAACTGGAGCAGCAACTCGCGGCCGAGCCGAAGGCGTCGCGCGGCCTGCCGCCCTGCCCGACTACCTCGTGGGACGAGCGCGGGACGCGTGGACGTTCTGGTCGCACGAGCTGGAGTTGATGGACCTCGACCGCCGGCCCGACGGCCCGATGCTGGAGGGCGTGTGCATCGCGTACGACGCTGCGATTTCCTGCTATGAAACGATCAAGACGCAGGGCCGGTTCATCGCGAAGAGGTTTTGAACCCGGCCACCAACAAGCTGGTCGTGGTGGACGTGAAGCCACACCCCGCCGTGCGGCAGGGGAACCAAGCGCTGGTTCTCTTGAAGGCGTTCTGTTCGGAATTCGGACTGTCGCCGGTGAGCCGGACGAGGCTGGCGGTGGACAAGTTGGATGACGGCGAAGCGGATTTGATGGAGCTGCTGGGACGGCCAAGGGCGAAGCGAACGCCGCCCCCCGGTCGTGAATTGAAACGTTCAGAGCAGCATTGCCCCAGACCAGAAAACGTTCCTGGGCGTTTCATCGTTCAACTGGAGCTTCACCACGCATGGCCCGGCAACCCACTGCGGCCAGCCTCTCCGAACAGCGCCTGGACGGAATCTGGGAGATTGCGCCAGGACGCGTACGCAAGCCGAACTACGACACCGATAAGATCGCCGCTATTGTGAATGCAACCCTGCAGAGCAAACCCGAAGGCATGACGCATTGGAGTTGACGCACGATGGCCCAGAGTCAGAGCGTGAGTAAGTTCACGATTAACAATATCTGGCAGGCCCACCAACTGAAGCCCCACCGGGTGAAGACGTTCAAACTGTCGCGCGACCCGAAGTTCCTCGAGAAAATGACCGACGTGATCGGGTTGTACTTGAACCCGCCCCAGCAGGCCATTGTGTTGTGTGTGGATGAGAAGAGTCAAATCCAGGCGCTGGATCGCACCCAACCCGGTTGCCGATCAAGAAGGGCCGCTGTGGGACCATGACCCACGACTACAAGCGCAACGGCACCACGACTCTACTTGCCGCCCTGGAGGTCCTACAAGGGAAGTGATCGGCCAATGCCACCAGCGCCATCGCCATCAGGAGTTTCTCAAGTTCCTGCGCACTCTGGACCAGGAGTTCCCTGGTGAGGGTCCCGCTCCATCTCGTCATGGACAACTACGGAACTCACAAGCACGAGAAGGTGCGGAACTGGCTGAAGCGTCACCCACGCTTCGTACTACACTTCATCCCCACGAGGTCCAGTTGGCTGAACCTGGTCGAGCGTTGGTTCGGCCACTTGGATCAAAAGGCGATCCGGCGGGGCGTGTTCCGAAGCGTGGAGGATTTGAAGGCGTCCATCGAGGCATTTCTCACGGTGTGGAACAACGATCCGGAGCCGTTCGTCTGGACCGCGACGGTAGAATCCATCACCGAGAAACTCTCCCGTTGCCGGCGGACGTTGGAGAAGATCCAGCCCGGCTGCACCAGCCCCCCGCCCGCCCGATGCGCTCAACCTGCCCGGTCAAAATACGTTGCGGCGAGCTGCTCGACGCAAATGCCGCAAACTTGATGGTGGACGAACCTCCGTTGATAGTGAGAATGCGGTCAGACATGGATGCACCGTGCTCAGGCAGAACCGAACGCGGCGCAAGCAGACCGTTGTCGTGTCGAACTCAGGTTGCGGCTCACGACTCAGCGAGCCTTCATGGCCACCTGCGAGAGCGCGTACTCTTGGAGCTTGCGGGCGTCGCTATGGAATTTTCGGATGCCTTCGGCGAGTTTCTCCGTCGCCATCGCATCTTCGTTGTGCATCCACCGGAAGGTCTTTTCATCCAGGTGCAAACGGTCTCCCGGTGACGACTCCGCCGTTACCGGATCGAGTTTCCGGTCTAATGGGGCCTGCGTGCGCTCGAGCTGTTCCAGGAGTTCCGGACTGATTGTGAGCAGGTCCGATCCCGCCAGGCGCACGATCTGGTTCACGTTCCGGAAACTGGCGCCCATCACCTGCGTCTTGTAATCGAACTTCTTGTAGTAATTGTAGATCCGAGTGACGGATGCGACACCCGGATCCTCGTCCGGCGGAATCTCCGTTCCACCGCGTTGGTTCTTGTGCCAGTCGTAGATGCGGCCCACAAATGGCGAGATCAACGTCACCTTAGCTTCAGCGCAGGCCACGGCCTGCGCGAAGCTGAACAGCAGCGTCAGATTGCAGTGGATGCCTTCGTTCTCAAGCCGCTCCGCCGCCCGAATGCCCTCCCATGTGCTCGCGATCTTGATCAGCACGTGTTCGCGCGGTACGCCGTTGGCCTCGTATAGCGAAATCAGTTTCCGCGCTTTCGTTATCGTTCCCTCGGTGTCGAAACTGAGCCGCGCGGCCACTTCGGTCGAGACCCGGCCCGGAATAACCTTCAGGATCTCGCAGCCGAACAGGACAAACAGGCGGTCGATAAGCTCTTCCGCCATCTCCCCATGAGCGCCGTCGTGCTTTATCGCGAGGTCCGCCGCCGCATCCACCAGCCGCCGGTAACTCGGCATTTGGGCCGCGTGATAGAGAAGCGACGGGTTCGTGGTTGCGTCTTGCGGCCGGTACTGCGCAATGGCTTCGATGTCGCCGGTATCCGCTACCACCGTCGTGTATTGTTTGAGAGACTCCAGCAGTGTCATCCTAACCTCCTTAGATTCAGATCCGCCTTCAGATCCAGCGGTGTCAACGCCTTCTGCAATTGCTCCACCTTCGCCAGCCTCCGGCGATGCCGCTCCACTCCGCTAAAGCGCGCGGCCAGGAAAGTCCTGACGCAATCCCAGGCAACGGCAACGCCTGTGGTCTTGCCGCCCAGGCAGAGCACATTTATGTCGTCGTCCTCAACGCCCTGTCGTGCCGAATAGCCGTCGTGAATCAGGGCGGCGCGGACGCGGTTGATCTTATTCGCCGCAACCGAAACGCCCACGCCGCTTCCGCAAATCAGAACGCCGCGGTCCACCTGCCGGTCTGCGACCGCACGAGCCACCCCGATTGCAAAATCCGGGTAGTCGTCGTCCGGATCGAATTCCTTGTTCCCGAAGTCAATCACCTGGTACCCCGCCTCTGCAAGCAGCGCCGCCAGTTGAATTTTCATAAAGAAGCCGCCGTGGTCGGCGCCAATTGCGACTCTCATCGATTCCCCTTCCCTTTGGCGGGCGCGCGATGCCTCACGATCTGGCTCTTGGCCGCGGCAACCACGTTCTCGACGCTGAAGCCGAATTTCTTCAGCAGTTGCTTGATAGGCGCCGATGCCCCGAAACTCTCGATGCAGAGGTTGTGGCCTTCGCAGCCCGTGTACTTGCTCCACCCGAAATCGGATGCGACCTCCACGGAGACCCGCGCTTGCACGACCGGCGGCAGCACGGAGTCTTGATACGCCTGATCCTGGTCGTCGAACAGTTCCCAGGAAGGCATGCTGACCACCCTGGCCCGCACGCCCTCGCCTTTCAATTGCTCGTAGGCTTCCACGCAAAGCGCAACCTCGCTGCCGGTGCCGATCAGGATGACTTCAGGATTGCCACCCGGAGCGTCCGCCAAGACGTAAGCGCCGCGCGCGAGCCCTGATGCCGTCGCATATTTCGTCCGGTCGAGAGTCGGAACGGCTTGCCGGGTGAGCACCAGCACGGCAGGCTCGTGATGCAATTGCAGAATCACCTTCCACGCCTCCCGCACTTCGTTCGCATCGCACGGCCGGATCGTGATTATGCCCGGCATGGCTCGCATGTGCGCAAGCTGTTCGATGGGTTGGTGCGTCGGGCCGTCCTCGCCGACTCCGATGGAATCGTGCGTGAACACGTAAATGGCGGGAAGCTCCATCAGCGCGCTCAATCGCAAGGCGCCCCGCAGGTAATCGGCGAAAATAAGGAACCCGGAGCCGAAGGGCCGAACCTTCACCAGGCTCATCCCGTTCAGGATGGCGCCCATCGCGTGCTCACGGATTCCGAAGTGGAAGTTGCGCCCGGAGTAATTTTCCGCCGAGAAATCGCCCGCGCCGTCAAACGTAAGCCGCGTCTTCGTCGAGGGAGCGAGATCCGCGGAGCCGCCGATCAGCCACGGTATGTTTTTCGCGGCCGCGTTCAGAATCTTGGCGGAGGATTCGCGCGTAGCCAATCCTTTTGCGTCGGGGAGGAACTCCGGTAAATCGCGGTCCCAGCCTTCCGGAAGCTGCCGATGCTGCATGCGGTAGATCTCTTCCGCCAGCTCCGGGTACAGTTTCCGGTAGGCTTCGATCCGCACGAACCAAGCGTCCCGCAGCTCCTTTCCGCATCTCCCGACGCCCCGCCGGAAGTGCTCGTAGACTCCGTCAGGCACGTAGAACTTCTTGTCCTCCGGCCAGCCGTAGTTTCGCTTCGCAAGCCGGATCTCCGCCTCGCCGAGAGGCTCGCCGTGCGCCCCGCTGGTGTCCTGCTTGTGTGGCGCGCCGTAGCCGATGTGACTGTCCACAATGATCAACGTAGGACGGTCGTGCGTGCTCTGAAAGGTTCGAAACGCCCGCGCCAGCATCTCTAAGTCGTTCGCGTCCACCACGCGTGTGACGTTCCAGCCGTAGGCCAGGAAGCGCGTCGCCACGTCCTCGCTGAATGCCAGCGCAGTGTTGCCTTCAATGGTTATGTGGTTGTTGTCGTAAATCCAGCACAGGTTCGAAAGCCGCAGATGCCCCGCCAGCGACGCCGCTTCGCTCGAGATGCCCTCCATCATGCAGCCGTCACCGCAAAGCGCGTACACGTCGAAGTCGAAAAGCTCGAACCCCGGCCTGTTGTAGCGTGCGCCTAGCCACTGCCGTGCGATGGCCATCCCGACGCTCGTCGCTACTCCTTGTCCGAGCGGCCCGGTGGTGGTTTCCACGCCCGACGTCCATCGGTACTCCGGATGTCCCGGGCAGCGGCTGTCCAACTGCCGGAAGTTCTTGAGCGCTTCGAGGGGCACTGAGAGTGCGCCGAGCCTTTCATAGTCTTTGCTCACGGCGCGCACTTCGGTAAGGTGCAGAAGCGAATACAGCAGCATCGACGCGTGGCCGGCGGAGAGGACGAAGCGGTCGCGATTCGGCCATGCGGGGTCGGAGGGATCGAACCGAAGAAACTCCTGCCAGAGGCAGTAAGCCACAGGCGCCAATGCCATGGGTGTTCCCGGGTGCCCGGAATTGGCGGCCTCCACCGCATCCATCGAAAGCGTGCGGATGGTGTTGATGCAGGTCAGATCCATCAATTGAATGGCTGAGGGACGTTCAGAAATTATCGCCGTGCTCATGCAAGCTCCTTCTTGTTTCCCGCCGCCGGCCAGCGCCATCCCGTAATTTCCGGCGGATCTATGCCGTGCCGATACGCATAGGCGCGGCATGCAATCTGCCGGTTGCGGAACTTTTCCTTGGCATGTCCGCCGGTGCGCTGCAGATTGGGAACCCGGTCGATGGCGTCGATCGCCAGGCTGAAGCGGTCGGTCTCGTTGTTGATCGCCAGCTCCATCGGAGTATTGATGTTGCCCTTCTCCTTGTAACCGCGCACATGCAGATTCTTGTGGTTCGTCCGGCGGTAGGCCAGCCGATGAACCAGCCAGGGATAGCCGTGGAAATTGAAGATGATCGGCTTATCCGCGGTGAACAGCGAGTCGAAGTCTCTGGAGGAAAGTCCGTGTGGATGTTCCGTCGAGGGCTGCAGTTTGAAGAGATCGACCACGTTTATGTAGCGAATCTTCAGGTCGGGAAACTCATCGCGCAACAGGACCGTCGCCGCCAATGCTTCCTGAGTCGGAATGTCGCCCGCCGAGGCCATCACCAGGTCGGGCTCGCATCCCTGGTCGTTGCAGGCCCACTCCCACATGCCAATTCCCTTCGTGCAGTGCTCGATCGCCGCAGGCATATCCAGGTATTGAAGATGCAGTTGCTTGTCGGAAACGATGACGTTGATGTAGTTCTCGCTTCTGAGGCAATGGTCCGCCACCGACAACAGGCAGTTCACATCGGGCGGCAGGTAGATGCGCGTCACAGCCGCGCTTTTGTTCAGGACCACATCCAGAAAGCCGGGGTCCTGGTGTGTGAAGCCATTGTGATCCTGCCGCCAGACTGTTGAGGTGATCAGCAGGTTGAGCGACGAGATCGGCCGCCGCCACGACAGCTCGTTGCAGATCGACAGCCATTTGGCGTGCTGATTGAACATGGAGTCGACAACGTGAATGAAGGCTTCATAGGACGAGAAGAACCCGTTGCGTCCGGTGAGCAGGTATCCCTCGAGCATGCCCTGCATGGTGTGTTCGCTGAGCATCTCCATCACCCGACCGTCCGGTGAAAGCTCGCCCCCATCCTGGTCTTCCGGGAAGTATTCGGCTATCCAGAACTTCTTAGCCGCTTGGTACACCGCGTGAAGCTTATTCGATGTGTTTTCGTCCGGGCCGAACACGCGGAAGTTCGTCATGTTTAGTTTCATGACGTCCCGCAAAAAGTTCCCCAGGGGCGGAACGTTCTCGGCCTCCATCGCGCCGGGGCGATCCACCTTGAGAGCGTAATCGGTGAACGGAGGCAGCCGCAGGCCCTTCCTCAAAAGACCGCCGTTGGCATGCGGATTGGCGCCCATCCGCCGGGGCCCCACAGGCGCCAGAGCTTTCAGTTCCGGTCGAAGCTTTCCTTCCGAGTCGAACAACTCCTCCGGCTTGAGATCCCGCATCCACCTTTCGAGAATGGCCAACTGTTCGGGGTTCTTCTTAACGTCGCCAAGGGGGACCTGGTGAGCGCGCCAGGATCCTTCGAGCCGGTGTCCGCCCACTTTCTCCGGCGCGCCCCAGCCTTTGGGCGAGCGCAGAACAATCATCGGCCAGCGGGGTCTCGTTGGTACACCGGTGCGACGGCATTCTTCCCGATAACGCTGGATCTCGGCGATGCAGTGTTCGACTGTTGCAGCCATGGCTTGGTGCATGCTGTCCGGATCCGAACCTTCCACGAAGTATGGCGTCCAGCCATATCCTTTGAATAGGTCCTCAAGCTCCTCATGGCTGATGCGCGCCAGCAGCGTGGGGTTGTTGATCTTGTACCCGTTCAAGTGCAGAATCGGGAGAACGGCGCCGTCGCGAATCGGGTTCAGGAACTTGTTGATGTGCCATGAGGTCGCAAGCGGCCCGGTCTCGCTCTCGCCGTCGCCCACCACCGCGGCGACGATCAGCTCGGGATTGTCGAATGCCGCGCCGCAGGCATGCGACAACACGTAGCCCAATTCGCCTCCTTCATGTATGGAGCCTGGTGTCTCGGGCGTGCAGTGGCTGCCGATGCCGCCGGGAAACGAGAACTGTTTGAAGAACTCGCGCATTCCGCGCTCGTCCTCACTTTTGTCCGGGTAAACCTCGGAGTAGGCGCCTTCGAGGTACAACGGCGCCAGCACTCCTGGGGCGCCATGGCCCGGCCCCGCCATGAAGATCATGTCGAGGTCGAGCTTCTCGATCAAGCGGTTCAGGTGCACGTAAATGAAGGAGAGACCAGGACTCGCCCCCCAGTGTCCGAGCAGCCGGTTCTTGATGTGCTCCGGTTTCAGTGGTGTCTTGAGGAGCGGATTGTCCAGGAGATAGATCATCCCCAGAGCCAGGTAATTGCATGCCCGCCAATAGGCGTCTGTTCTGCGCAGTTCCTCCGGGTCGAGAGGCTTTCCCGGCACGGTGCATCGCGCCGGTCCGTAAGCGCTCAACGATCGGATTGCAGGTACATCTGCTGTTTCGATTGAATTCATCTTTAGGTCTCCTTGATTCAGCTTGCTTGGCGCTGTTAATCGCACAGTTCTATCCGTCTCCAGCTCGAGCCAGTCGCGGCCCTGGTAATTTAACTCCAAAGCGCTCTGCAACAACTTCGGGTACTTCCAGGGATTGAGAGACAGGGTACCCGCATTCACGCCACGCTTTGAGTCCGCCTTCCAGCACCCATACTTTGTCAACGCCTATGCGTTTCAAACCCACGGCTGCTCGCGCGCTTACCGCGTCGCTTCCAGAAGAACAATAGAGAACGATCTTGACGTCATCCGGCACAGCGATGTATGGAGACTTCCGCAACAGAGCGGGATCTACACTGAAAGCACCCGGAATAGCCTCCAAGCTTTGACTGTCGGTTTCTTCTTCGAGGGTCAACAGATCGAGCACTGCGACCTTGCTATTGGATTTCAGTTTGCGTGCGAGCATTAGCGGACTGATGCGGCGCAGCCGTAGTTGACGGATCATTCGCGCCAGAGTCAGTCCCCGCCAGCCGGCATAGAGAACGATCGGAGTCCCAATCGCGACACCGAGGGCCATCCCAAAATATTGGCCCCAACGAATTGCAACATCCACTTCATTCGAGAAGAGATACCCCAGCCCCACATAGACGCCTGACCAGAGGAAGCTGCCTACTGCATCGAGGGCAAGGAAAGTCATGATTGACACTCCTTCGGCGCCGCCAAGTGGCGGCATAACAGCGTCCAGTCCAGGGAGAAACTTGGCCACACACAATACCGGGAGACCATAGCGGCGGAATTTTTCCTGCGCATTCTTGGAGCAGCGTCGCGGGTCGGCAGTGAACCGGCAAAGTAGCCGCATAGCCTTCGAACCCCACTTGCGGCCGAGCCAGAACCATGTACCATCCCCTGCCAGGCAACCCAAAACACCCAACAAAACAATGATGCTCGTGCGCATTTCACCATGAGCCGAAAGAGAGCCTGCGACCATAAGAAAGGCAACTGAGGGGATCGGCAGGCCGAGTTGTTGGGCAAGAACCGCAAGGAAAACTCCGCTATAAGTCAATTGTGAGGAGGCGGTCACGATGGTGCTCCGGTTTCAGCGGTGTCTCGAGGAGCGGCAAGCTCCTCGGCGATGTTCCTGCGCCCAGTGCGCCGTGAATTCAGGTCCACTTCCTGCAGTAAAACGAGAGAAGCGCCATGCCGTCGGAGAATTTCGGTTACATCCGACAATCGTAAACCCCGCTCGACATTCCAACTGAGAACCTTCACTGAAGATGTCGTTGCGGCCATTCCTCCGATCCCACCTTCCAAAACCCGGTCCGGGGGCTGGCCGGCGAAAAGTGGACGTGAGAGTGAAAGGAGTACGCACACAAGCAGACATCCCACTATTCGGCTGTGGATCACTGGGGCGCGCCCCGTCGAAGCGGCGGGTGCTGGTGTTTCGGTGCAGCGGGCGTTTGACATCGCCGATCTTCCTGCCGTCAGCTTCCGGTGTTCAGCGGCAATGCGTCCCGCGGCCAGGAGCCAAGCCACCGTGAGCGCGACATTGAGCCATGCGAATCCCCCGATGCCAGCGCCAACCATGGTTCCGCCAAACACGATTCCGGCTTGCAGAACGTCGCCGGCGCGCATGAAGAAGGTATCGACCGCAGCCTTGGCCTTGTATTTCGCTTCGCGCGAAGTCGGCAGCCAGAGCGCCTGTCTTACAGTGTTCATGATTGAGTAATCCGTGCTGTTTTCGAGAATCTTCGTCCAGCGGACCACGGCGAGTACCGGCGCTACAGCCAGGACCGAGTAACTGAGGAGGGCCAGCACGGGCAAGATGAACAGTGCGCCTCGTACTCCGCAATACCGAAACACGCGGGATGCGCCGAGCGCCTGCAAGACTAGCCCCAGAAAGTTAACGACACTATAGAAATGTCCGTAAAACTCGCCGATGAAAACCTTTGGGTTGCCGCCCGCTTTGGCGGCTTCGACCACCACCAGTTTGCCAAGTGCGTATTCCCCGATCGTGTTCACAATGTTGAGCAACACGATTAGAACCGCGATCCAGAAGAGGTATCGGTCCTGCAGAATGAGTTGGAATCCCCCTTTTGCTCCGAGCGGTTCCTGGCCCTGCCTCACCACCTCCGGCGGCGCCGTCCGCGCCTCGCGCGCGTTCACTGCCAGCATCAGGGCAAGGCACCCCAAAAGAACGGCAGCGGCAATCAGCATCAGTGAATAGGGCCCCACGGAACTGCTCTTGACGAGCGGCGCAACCACCGCCGAGCCGGCCAAAGCTCCGATGCTCATCCCTACACCAATGAACGGAAACAAACGCTCGCCCTGGCTTTCCGTATATATGTCGTTGGCAAAGGCCCAGAATTGCGACACCATGTATACATTGAAAATGCCGAGCCAGATGTAAAAAGCGACGCCTTCGCGTATGCCACGGGAACCCAGAAACCAGAACAGCACCAAATTGATTGCGAAGAACCCAGTCAGGCTGGCCAACAGGCGACTTCGATTTACTTTCGTGGCGAACCAGCCGTAGAAAGGAACAATCGCGAGCAGGAGCACGGCCTGGGCGGCGGCGGAGTATGACTTTACCTCCGCGCCGCTTTCAGAGAGAATCAGCGCCTCGCGGACCGGCTTTAGCAAGTAATAGGCGCCCAGCAGGAGGAAGACGTTGGCCGTCATCAGCAAGGCCGTGATGCCTTCTCCGGCGCGCACATCGGCAAATACCGACAGCAGTCGCTCCAACCGGCTCTTCGGTTTCCCGCCTAGAGATCGGAAGACCGGGAAGGACTGGTGCGACAGCGCCTCCGGGTGCGCTCTCAGTTCTGGGGGCTCTACCATGTGCGATCGACCCCCACGATTTGCGCCAGTTCGCCGCGCTTGCGGATGTAGACCCGCACGCTCTGCCGCGGACGCTCGGGTGATTCGAGCACGGCCATCCAGTATCCGTCTCCCCGCATTTCCGGCAGCCGCGCCGAGTTCTCTCCTGGGATTTCCTCGCTTGTCTCTCGTTCGTTGTCGAAGGTCGCCCAGCGGACCTGGATCTCCAGAACTGCGCCCAATCCGTTCTCGGCTGCGAGATCGATCCACTCAAGTCCTCCATCCGCGACGCGAAACCGGTCCAACGCAAGCAGCTTGGAGGACCAAGCTTGGGCGATCTTGTCACGGCGCTTGATCAGACAGTCGGCGATCCAGTCGGCTGCGCGCTGGTCACTCAATTCGCCAGTCTCTACCATTGCCCTAATTTCACCGTCGGTGAAGGCAGCCACCTGCTTTGCCGCCCAGAAGGCATCCGCCCTATCCATCATTAGAAATGCCGGATTGGGAACTTCCGGTTTCCACTGGAGCGGATCGAAAGACCATGCATCGAATAGTCCGACACCCCTCAACTTGGAGTAGTCAGACCGCTGCCAGCGCGGGACGTACAAGCCGAAAGTCACTGCACGCGCCACCGCCTCTTTATGCGCGATCATGTTCTGGTGCCCGATCCATGGCTCCTTCGGTCGGTCGCCACGGCTGCCCAGAATGGAACCGAAGTCTATCAGATGGTGCTTGAGGTATTGGCGACCATCCTCCGTTACCAGGACGTCCATAGTATTGATTTGGCTGGTGTCGTGGTGATTCAGCCAGGCGCTGAAAACGGCCAGACCGCGCAACACTCGACGGTCCTGATGAGGGATCGTATCGTTCGGATCGTCACTCCTGGCGCCGCGATAGTCGAACGGTCCTACCACCTTGCCATCGAGCCACCGGCTTGCCAGCGCACGGTACGTGCCATCGGCCAACTTCGGCTGCGCTTGCAAAAGTTCGTCGACCATATGCTCGGTGAGGGGAATCTTCTTCCCGCTCGGATGCCGGTACATTACGCCATCGGCGAGCTCAAGTTGCTGGCGACGGAAACGGACGATATAGTTTTCCGGCGTAGAGTAACCGAGGGCGTAGAATATCTTGCTGCCGATCACGTCCGCCGCGGAGCACAACTCGGGATATAGCGGCGGGTCGAACTTCAGCACATATCGATGTTCGTGCCCGTCTTCGATGACAAATCCCGGCGTTATGCCGTCGCTCTTGGCCGCCGTGATGCGCCAGGCGCGGTTGGGATCAGGCGGCGTGCTGTTGCCCGGTCCGCGCTGGAGCTCGGCAATCGACATCCGGTGGAATGCATGCCGGTTTGTGTACCAAGAGCTGTCAGGAACCTCGCCCAGCGTATTCACATCGAGCGCAGGCTGCGGCGCATGCTTTGCGGCCTTGCCCTCGCGGCGAGGAGTCACATACGACCCATTCAGGAAGTCGTAAATGTGGTCGACGCCGCGGATTGCGATGCCGCTTACAGGCCGTGGCTCCGGTTCGCGCCACAATGGGTCATCGGCATAGAATTTCCTGCCATGATCCTCCGCGGACGCCTGTTGACCCAGCGCTCCGGCGACCGCAATTGCGGCAATCCAAAGAGCGTTGCGCATGGTTAGTTCATAGTGTTTACGCGAAACCATATTTGAAATCCCTCGTGGCTGAAGCCTGTATCTACAGTGAATGCCGGTCTTGCTGCCCTCCCTTTGAAGCGCACGCTGAAACCGACGTCGCTTTCGAGATTGTGGAAGTTCCACTGCTCCCAGTGCTGGAAGACTTTTCCTGCGTCGGCAAACACGGCCATATCGAGGGCGGGCGAACAAAACCAACGGTACTCGCCGTTCACCATAACCGAGTTGTCGCCATAAAAGCGGTTGAAGCGATACCCGCGTAGCGTATTCGAACCGCCCAGGGTTGGTTGAAGATAGAAGGGAACGAGTTGTCCGTTGCCGGCTGTGGTGAGCGAGGACGATCCGTGCAGGGCGAAAACCCGCGTGCGATTGAATAGCGGGATATACTGCGAGGCGTCCAGATCCAGCCGCAGGAAGCTGTAAGCGCCGAGATTCCTGTCCAGGTAGCGGACGTACTGCGCCGAATACCTGCCGCCGCTGGCCGGGTAGGAGATCTGGTCACGCCAGTCATATTCGACGAAGCCGCCGCCGCGCCAGAAGTTCGTTTGCCGGTCAAGGCCGGGAGCGGCAGCCGGACCGAACTGCTCCTCTGTCGAAATGTAGCGTGTGGAGTGACCAAGGCCGGTGTTGACGGCGAGGTATGACCCGATCAGCCCGGCGCTCAGCCCTTTGAAGACACGGATTCCGGGGCGTAATTCGACATTGGTGTCTTCCAGGCGATAGTTGCTGCGTCCGGTCTTACTCGAATCCGGTCCAAGGCCATAGTACGGCATTTCTGAGATATTGCGGTGCTGCGTGCTGAATGTAGCGAACGTGCGGTCGCTAAATAGACGCGGCAGTGTAACCGCCAGCCGGCCGCCATACGATTCGTTGATCGCCGCACTCGCGTCTACCCTGAGGATGAGCTTGCTTTCCCACATCGGCTTCGTGTACCTCGGCCCGATGGCAAAGCCTGAGCCCGGCACCATGTTGCCGAGCGATACGCCGAACCCATGGGCTTCGCCGGTGAGGAGCCGGTATGGCAGGCTGTTTTGAGTTCTTACGATTACGCGCTCCGCTTTTGGCGGAACCAAAGGCGTCAGCTTCGTTTCCTTTTCCGTTCGCGCCGACTGAATCAGATCGGTCCGCGATTGTGCCTGAGCCTCCCGCTCCGCCCAAAGGACGAAAAGGCTGAAGCCCAAAACTGCTATCCGTTTCGATTGTGTCATCACTCTCTCCGTTAGCTTCTGGAGCCTGGCTCCCTCGGAAGTCGCGTTTGCGCCACCGAAGCGGCTCCCGCCGCCGTTAGCGCCAGAACTGCAACTCGCGTGAAGTACATATTCAACACGTCCTAACAGGTTGCACGCTGGAATCCACTTCGCTGCCGTTTGGCATCAACAGCTTGGGAATAGCACCCGCCGTCGTTCGCCGAACAGATTCGGCACCTGCCGGCATCAGGCGCCGAAGTCAACGGAAGAGTGGCAATCGGGCGTTATCGAGCTGGAGGGACCTTAATGTGCTAGTACCGTTAGGTGCACGACGAAACTGTCCTTAAGGAACATCCGGCTCCCGCCACGGGCTGTAGCTATCCGATAGGGGCTACGCTCGCGCCTGGCGGCGCCAACTTCTCAGTCTTCTCGCGGAGTGCGGCTAAAATCGACCTGCTGTTTTTCGATCGGGTGGACGACGGTCGCCCTTCGCGTGTCATTCCTATCGATCCTGCAGCGAACCGTACGTATCACTATTGGCACGTCTTCGTGCCAGGCGTCGAAGCGGGTCAGATCTATGGGTTCCGAGCCTACGGGCCGTTCGAGCCGGCTTGGGGCCTAAGATTCGATCCATCCAAGCTACTGCTCGACCCATATGGCCGCGCAACGGTTGTCCCCAAAAACTATAGCCGTGACGCCGCGCGTCGACAAGGCGACAACGCCGCAACGGCCATGAAGAGCGTGGTTACGGACCCGCGGGCGTATGACTGGGAAGGAGACGTGCCCCTGAAGCGGCCCTGGTCACGCACGATTATCTACGAGATGCATGTGCGCGGTTTTACCGCGGATCCCAGCTCCGGGCTGCCGGAATCGAAGCGTGGCACATACGCGGGACTGGTCGAGAAGATTCCCTATCTTCGACAATTGGGAGTCACCGCGGTCGAGTTGCTTCCGGTATTTCAGTTCGATGCTCAGGATGCGCCCGCGGGCCGGACGAACTACTGGGGCTACTCACCGGTTTCATTTTTCGCGCCGCACCAGGCATACAGCTCGCGCCAGGAGCCGTTGGCAGCGGTAGATGAATTTCGGGACATGGTGAAGGCGCTGCATCGCAACGGTATCGAAGTCATTCTCGATGTAGTCTTCAATCACACTGCCGAAGGCGGAAACGATGGGCCGACACAATGCTTCCGCGGCCTGGATAATCCCGCTTACTATCTCCTGTGTGAAGATCGCTCACAATACGCAAACTTCACCGGCACAGGCAACACGCTGAATGCGAACCATCCGGCGGTGCGCCGCATGATTGTGGACAGCCTCCGCTACTGGGTAAGCGAGATGCATGTGGATGGCTTCCGGTTCGATCTCGCATCCATCCTGGCGCGAGATTCGTCGGGTGCTGTTCTGTCGAATCCTCCGGTGCTTTGGGACATCGAGTCCGAACCGGTGCTGGCCGGCACGAAGATGATTGCCGAGGCCTGGGACGCGGCCGGGCTCTATCAGGTCGGCACTTTTGTAGGCGACAGTTGGAAGGAGTGGAACGATCGATTTCGCGACGACGTACGCGACTTCTTCCGGGGCGAGAACGATTCGGTGGGGCGCGTGGCTGACCGTCTGCTTGGCAGCCCAAGCATTTATGGTCGGAAGGAGCGCGAACTCGAGGAAAGTATCAATTTTGTAACATGCCACGACGGTTTCACACTGAACGACGTCGTCTCCTATAACTACAAGCACAACGAAGAGAATGGCGAGGACAACCGCGATGGACGTGAGGACAACCGAAGCTGGAACTGCGGGTTCGAAGGACCGACCGACGATCCCGTGATAGAGAGTCTTCGCAACCGCCAGGCGAAGAACTTCCTAACAGCCGTCCTTTTGTCCGGTGGTGTACCGATGTTTGTGATGGGCGATGAGGTGCGGCGCAGTCAACGCGGCAACAATAACGCCTACTGCCAGGACAATGACACGAGTTGGTTCGACTGGAACCTGCTCTCCAAGCATGCGGATGTCCTCCGATTCGTGAAGTTGCTGATTGGGCGCCGGGTGCTGCGCGACGTGGACCATGAACGCCGGCGGCTGAGTTTGAGTCAGGTTCTCCATGAACAAAAACACGCATGGCACGGCGTGAAACTCAATCAGCCGGACTGGTCGCCGCGCTCACACAGTGTCGCAATCAGCGGGGCCCTGAAGGCCGAAGGAGTATTGGTACATTTCATCCTCAATGCGTATTGGGAACCACTCGATTTTGAACTTCCGCTATTGGAGAACGGTACAGAGAACTGGTGGCGGTGGATCGATACATCACTAGATCCACCGCATGAGATTTGCGAATGGAATACGGAACTGCCGGTTCTAGGGACAACCTACCGTGCTGGCGCGCGGTCCGTAGTGGTGCTCATTGCAGGCGACGGGATGAATGGCGGGCATATCGACTGACCTTCTCTGCCGTGAGGATTTCGGCGCTGCGGGCCTTTGCGCGGATGCCTGTGTTGTTGGAGTAATTACGTTGTCGCGCGAGACTCGGCCTGAGCTGTTTCAGGCGCGCTCTTGCGTTCTGCCGATCCCTGGACGCGCCTTTTCTTCGCATGCCACGCCAGGAAGACGACGCGATAGACCTCCTGCGTGTCAAACGGCTGCGCCAGGACGTCATAGCCCCCCATGTTGAGCAACTTCCGCCCAAAGTTCGTCGTTAGCCAGCCTCGCTGTGACGATGAGGTTCGGCGGCATAGGCAGACTGTCGAATCTGTTGAGCACGAGTTTCCAGTCGCCGTCCGGCAGATCTCGCTCGCAAATCACGACTCCGGCGTCGTTGTCGCTGAGGTAGGTGAGGGCTTCACGGCACGTGGACACTCTATGGAGCAGCCAGTTGGACTGCTCGAAGATATGTCGCAGCGGAACCTGATCTTCCGATAGGGAACTGATCAGGAGAACCTTAACGACTTCGGCCGGTTTCGAGGGCGCGTGCGTGGTGGGCATCTATTCCTCTCGGGATTCTAATTGCAACCGCTTGGCCATTCTCAAGGCTGTCTGTCAAAAGCAGAATCTGCCGACGCGGTTCCAATCCATTCGCATTACCGCGTTCGGCTCGAAATGCGTCTTCAGACGCGCTGTTCCGGCAAACGCCGAAGCCGGCGATTGTTTCGGCGCCGGCGCGCTGATCTTCCAACCGAAGGACGTGACCGAAGTGAATACCCAGACTCGCGACGCATTCATTTACGGCGCCGGCGCGGACTTAAACATCACGCGTCACGTCTTTATCCGGGCGCAGTATCGCGGTTTCGCGTATAACTCGCCCACGTGGGATCGGGCCGCCTTTTCAGGATTCGAGCGAGTTACGCATCGCTCGGAGCCGTCTATCCGGTTCGGCTATCGATTCTGACGAAGTCTGTTCGGGTGAAGGCGAGGCGCCATCGGCCATCAGTTTGCATCTGACAGCAGACTGATACCCGATAGCCAGGACACGATTTCATGAACAGCCAAAGACTGCAGTACTACATACACGACGAGACCGGTGTGTTAAGGTTTGAGCTCGCAGGGAGTCTGAGCGGAGCCGGTGCAGAGAGTGTCTGCCAAGCATGGCAAACGTCGCTCTCGATCATCGGCAATCGTCCGTTGATCATCGACATCACTTTCGTCGCCGACGCGGACGAGTACGGGTGTTCCGTCCTCGATACGTGGCATCGAAGCGGCGCGAGGATCATCGCCGCATCGCCCGAATCGAAGGCGCTTGCCGAGGCAGTTCTGGGCGAAGCAGTTCTGGGCGAGCCCATTCCCGTGGCGCACCCCAAGCAAAGTTGGCTTCAGCGGCTGCGCGGGTTCGTCCTCGGAAGCCCCACGGTCGCACAGCAGGCCCCGATTGGTCGGCGGACCCGCTATTCTTCACAAATGTTGCAATCAGAATGCCGCCGATGACCCACCAACTACAGGCTCGCTCGCTTAAGCGCCAGACTGCCGAAGTCATCGTCGCCTGCCGAGACAGGCGCCGCATTTCGGCATACTCGGTGCGTCGCAAGCCGCGCCAAGAGCCTGGACGGAATCACGCGGACGAGCCCGCGGAGCCGCCGCGCATTTGGGTGAGCAGCATGCAGTGGCGAAAATCGAGGCAGGCGAAATGTGTTGGGAGCGATTCAAAGGCCGAGAGATCCCGGAGGAACTGGCGCTCAGAGAAGGCAGCCCAGTCGAGCGTATCAGGATGCGGCTGAACAGCCGGCGGCGTTCGCGGTGACTCCGCTCAGAAATCGGCAGTTGCCTCGTCACGTTGTTCCACAGTTATTGCTGCCTATGGAGGAAGGCCGGCCATGCCTGTTTTCAACAAGACGAGCATGACCACGAAGAGTTTTGACAGACTCCGCACCCAACGCACCAAGAGTGCGTCCCGCAGGCTCTCCTGCGAAGAGCGAAGGCGGCAGATTCTGAAAGTTGCAGAGAAGCAGTTTGCCGCAACCGGGCTCGGGTCCACAACCACAGTCACACTGGCTGAGGCCGCGGGTGTGTCCGAGCCAATACTGTACATCCATTTCGAAACAAAACAAAAGCCGTTTGAGGAAGCGGTCGAGTTCAATACTCAAGTTCGGCTCACACAGAGTCTCCCAACCGCCATATGCCTGCCGCCGCAAGTCTTCCTTGAAGCGCGGCTTTTCCTCCAGGAACCTACTTCGCTGATTCGTCAGACCCC
This sequence comes from Candidatus Sulfopaludibacter sp. SbA3, assembly GCA_945893365.1. Taxonomy (GTDB): domain Bacteria; phylum Acidobacteriota; class Terriglobia; order Bryobacterales; family Bryobacteraceae; genus SYKU01. Next base: position 24,622 of record CAMDED010000085.1, read on the forward strand.
GGCGAACCGACTGCAAATACCGCATCCGAGACTACTGGCTGGTACTTCGGAAGTGTGAAGTGAAGCGTGGCGCCGGGTCCGTCATTGGAGGTCGCCCAAAGGCGTCCGCCATGGCTCTGCAGGATGGAACGGCTAATCGAGAGGCCCATGCCCATGCCGTCGGGCTTGGTGGTGTAGAAGGCATCAAAAATCCTTCCCAATGTCTTCGGGTCAAGCCCGGTTCCCGAGTCCTGAACGGTTACCTGGACGTGGTCCGCGTCGACGTTCCTGATGGTGATCACTAGTTGCCGCGCCCGCTCACTAGCACTGCTCATCGCTTCGATAGCATTCATGACCAGGTTCAGCATCACCTGCTGCAACTGCACCCGATCGCCGAAAACAGGGAAAACGTCGTCCGAACACAACGTCCGGATCGTTACCCTGTTTCTCTTCGCTTCCTCCGCGACGAGCGCGAGGACTTCCCGGATTGTTTGATCCAGGTCCAGCTTTTCTCTGGGCGGCCCAGTCCTTTTTGTCAGCGTCCTTATGCGGGCGATCACTTCACCGGCTCGTTTCCCGTCATGAACAATGTCGCGGACAGCTTCACGGGCTTCGTCTACGTCAGGCGCATCTCCGTCCAGCCACCGCAGGCAGGCGCTGCCGTTGCTGACGATGCCCGCCAGCGGCTGGTTGACTTCATGCGCAATCGAAGCGGCCAGTTCCCCCATCATGCTCACGCGGTTGATGTGGGCGAGATCTGCCTCGAGTTGGTGCAGCCGCTCGCGCTCCTCCTCGGCAAGCTTCCGCTCTGTAATATCCATCGAAGTGCCGACCAGTTGAACGAGGTCTCCCGCGTCATTCAGGACAGGGTGCCGAATCATGTAAACATGCCTGACCGTTCCGCCGGGCAGCAAGATCCTGAACTCCACCGAGGTATCTATTTTTTCGCGGACTGACTTATGAAAGGTCGCATCGACCTTCGCCAAGTCCTCGGGGAGGATTCGCTGGAAGACTCTTTCCCCGGTCAGTGGAGCCTGCCGCGGATCGATTCCGTAGATTCGGAACAAGTCCTCGGACCAGTAGACATATTCGCCGGTGGCGGCATCCCAGGCCCAACTGCCCGTATTGGTCAGCCTTTGCGATTCCGCCAGATAAGCTTCGCTTCGCCGCAGAGCCTCTTCCATCCGCTTGCGATCGTCGATGTCAGCGCTTGTGCCGTACCACTTGACGATGTTTGCTGCCTCGTCATGCAGCGGCACGCTGCGGATCAACAGCCAGCGATACTGCCCGTCCGCCCTGCGAACGCGCGCCTCGAATTCCATGGCCTTCCCGGACGCGATCGCAGCAGTCCATGCCTCCAGAAAATGCGTGCGGTCCTCGGGATGAACGGCGATTTCCCAACCAAAGCCAAGGCCCTGCTCGAGAGAGAGCCCGCTGAATTCGAGCCAGCGCCGATTGATAAAGTCGACGGAGCCATCCGGAAGCGCGCTCCAGACGAACGCCGGAATAGTGTCGATCGTCAGCCGGAAACGCGCTTCGTTACTCCGCAACGTTTCATAAAGAACTGCGAGCTGCTGCGCGCTGTCGTTCAACACCCGTCCGAGTTCGGCGAGTTCGTCTTCGCCCTGGATGGCGACTCGATGCCCGAAGTCGCCCTTCGCCAACGCCCGGGCGCCGGCCTCCAGTTGGGAAAGAGGGTCGATGACTGACCGGGTAACATTCCAGCCGAGCACGACGGCGACCAGCAATGTGAGCAACGCGGCGGCAGGGAGAACGAGAACGAGTTCCCGCCTTGCCTGGTAACCACTCTCGATCGCCTCCGCTCGCTCCTGGGCTAGACCTGCTTCGACCTTCCGCACAAGTAACGAACTCAGTTGGACGAGTGCTTGCACCTGGTTATTCATGCGATGGTCTACTGCGACCCAGTCGCCGGCGGAGGCCAGGTCCAGAGCAGTATCGAGCTGAGCCGGCAGGGTGACACGCAGAGTATCGAGCGCACTGCGGATGACCGGATCCTCCTGTGCATCGGTTGACGACTCGATCAGTTGCCTGCATTGGGCGACATTTTCCGTGAATTCTACGCGGAGCAAGGCAGCTTCAGTCCTGAACCGGCGAATATCCCGAGTGCTTGCCAGTACGGCCAGGTTGTCTCTGAACGTATCTATGTCAAAGTGAACCCGGATGACGGCGAGGGAGATCCGATCGGCCTTCGCCAGTTGCTCGGCCGGAGCCGCGGTCATCCTGAAGAGCCAAACCGCAACGGCGTCGGCGACCAGCATCGCCACGACGATTATCACGAAGCAGGCTGCCAGACGCGTCCCGATCCTGGCGCTGCCGAGGGGATACGAAGTCATGGTTGTCGCTGCCTACGCTTTACAGTTAGCAGTCCAGGGTACCATCCCTGATTATGGTGCGCCGGTGGCCGAAGCCGGCGCTTTGAGCGCCGTGATCTGCATCAAATTGCGTTGCAGCGCTGCGGCAGCTTGTGCCGCAGAGGTCTTCCTCGTTAGCACTGAATGGACCGCTTCAAAATAGGCCCGGGAAACCGCCGGGTACAGCTTACCGGTCGCGGTAGACGGCCGGGAGATCAAGCTCTTCCTGTAAACCTGCAAATGAGTCGATAAGTAGGGATATTCGGCCACCACCTCGGGATCGCTATACAGATCGGGGATGGTTGGCGGCATTCCAGTAATCAGACAGTTCCTGCGCTGCTCGTCGCGACTGCTTAGAAAGCCGACCAGCATCGCCGCCTCGCGGGGGTGGCGGGAGTGTCTGGAAACACCATAGCCGGTGGCGGCGAAAGTTGCTGCAACGCCTCTCCGCCCCTCGGGCAACGGCGCTACTTGTAATCTGTCTCTTGTGGGTGATCCTGCTGCACGGACGATGACGTACCCAAACGACCAGCTGCGCATGAAGGCAGCTTGTCCTGCCTGCCAGAGATTTAATGAATCCCATTCCTTGTATGCGACCACGCCCGGCGGAGAAATGGAGCCTAACCAGCGTGCCGCCCTCTCCCATGCGCGGACCGAATGCGGGTTGTCCACGGTGACTGTTCCGTTTTCGATCACTGTCCCGCCGCTTTCCGAGGCCTGCCATTCGAGCGCATTGCAAGTAAGAGCCTCAGACGGAGCTCCTGGCCAGACATAACCCCAGAAGTCCGCGTGTCCCCTGGCACGCTCCCCCTTCTGAATTCGCGCGGCCATTGCTTCAAGTTCTTCCCAATTCTTCGGCGGCTCGCGGTAGCCGTATTGACGCAGCAGATCGACTCTGTAAAATAGCGCTCCAACAGCCATGGTGTAGGGCAAGGCGACCAGCTTGCCTTTTACACTATAGCTGGCAATCAGCTCAGGGAAGTGCGCTGCGATCTCGCGCTCCGGGATGTATGTTCGAAGATCGACGAATTCGTCAGCGAGGATTTCGGGCCAGATCACGTCGATACCGTAGACATCCGGCACGCTTGCTCTTCCAGCCAGGAGGCTCCGCCAGGTCGCCAGTTGCTCCACTGCGGGCTCCGGAGCCGGAAGCACCTCAACCCGGATACCACTTCGGGCAGTGAACGTCTTCAGCGTCTCGTTCATCCGCTGCTGGGAGCCCTTGTCTGACCAGAGTTGGTGAATCAGGGTGATGGTAATGCCGGCTGCCGGTTTCGAGGATTCTCTGCAGCCTTGCCCTGTCAAGAGTACGAGAACACAAGCGCCGACCACAACGTATGATCGAGCCCGCGGGACCACCGATGGACCTGAGCATTTCATGCGACCTCCTGCGATTGCGGCCGGGCCGCTCTGCTCACCGCGCCTTCAAGCCAGTGCGTCGGCCACCTGCGTTCCGTCCTGAACGTGCCTATTGTAGTAGTTTTTGCCTCCTCCAACTGGTGAGTCCCCGTTGATGGACGCCGAGCCGGCAACCCCTTGTTGGGCATCCATGCTGTTCGTGACGGCGTTGACGGTTTCGATCGCTTCCAGGGCCGGAGCGCACGCGGCGCCCCCTCGCATCCAGACGCGCTGCGTGCGCTGGCGCCTTCGATGCTTAGACTGACTGAATTGTGGGAGGCGCCGTCCACGGTAGATGTCGTAATGCGGGAAGGATTGGTCGGGAGTGACCCCCAATCGGCCGGCGGTGTGAAGCCCAAAATCGTGACACAGAGCCGTTCATAGTTGCGACCGGGGGGAGAGGCAAGTTGGTAAGCGAATTGGTGGTGAATTCGGAGGGACCTCCGCGCCCTCGGTCTGCAGCAGGGCCGTCTGGCCCGTCACTTCCACCGACTGCGCCGCACCGCCAACGACCAGGGAGGCGTCTACACGCACGGTGGTGTTGATGGTGACGCGGATGTTTCGTTGTGTGAAGGTCTGGAAACCTTCTCGCGAAATTTCTATTTCGTCTGTGCCGGGCGGGATCGCAGGAAAGGTGTACGACCCGTCAACATTGGTTCCCGGTTTCGCGAAACTGGCTGGTTTGCCATGGGTGATTTTGACCTTACCGCCGGGAACGCTGGCAGTAGAGGGGTCCATGACGTTTCCCACCGGCGATCCGTACAGCCCCAATGCACGGCCGTTTGCACGAGCAGCGACACCGTGAACGCCGCAAACATTGCAGCAAAACGCAAGTGAGGGAGCATATCTCGGCAAGACTCCTTCCTTCCAGGCGCTTCTCACCTTTCCCACGTTTGAGTCGCGGGCACCCGTCGACCCTTCGCGAGTGGCCGGCGAATATTATAGGCCCACACCGTTGTCAAGGGCAGCTAAAACGTCGAGATGGCGAAATTCACCACCTGCGTGCTCGACTACTCGACGTGGCCTTGGGTTACCATAGCGCATTGGCACGATCCCGCTCAAATCGCCGGATGCAAAGCTGCGCGGGGGCGCTGTGCCTTCTGCGGCTTGCCGTCACTCTGAGTGCAGCGGAACCGGCCTTGGTGAGACTCGCTGTAAGCGAAGGCAAGGACATCCGCTTTGCCCATCTGACCACCACGAACGGCTTGTCCCCGGGCGGAATCCCAGGCATTTTACAGGACGGCCAGGGTTTCCTATGGTTCAACACCTCGGGTGCGCTGAATCGTTACGATGGTTATCAGTTCAAATCCTACCGGCGAGATCTATCCCACCCGAACTACCCGGCGGGTTCCCTGCACCATGTTCTAAAAGACCGGGCGGGCTATTTATGGGTCAGCAACAACTCATCTTTGGATCGGTTCGATCCCCGCACCGAAACCTCGATGCGCTGGCCGATCGATCGCGACGGTCCGCATAGTGTGCTCGGGCCGGTTTGGCACATGAACCAGGATCAGGCCGGGATCATGTGGCTGGCCACTTCCAACGGCCTGCATCGGCTGGACCCCTCAACCGGAGGGTTCCGGCACTACTTTCACGATCCGGCTGATCCAGCGACTCTAGGCAGTTCGATGGTGCGATCCACCTACGAGGATCGGGAGGGAACGCTGTGGGTATGCACGTTGGCCGGTCTCGAGGTCTTCGACCGGCGCACGGAGAAAGTGACGGAGCGGATCCACCTCAACATGGCAGGGGCGCGCGAAATCAGGGCGCTTGAGGACCACTTTGGTGCGCTGTGGATCATTTACACCTCCGGAAACGGTCTGGCCTCATGGGATCGCCATTCACGACGGCTGACGTTGTACTCGTTCAAGGACCGGGAGCCTCCGGGATCACAGCTGAGTGGAGTGTCCGGAATCCACGAAGACGCTGATGGCAATTTGTGGCTAGCCACGTACGGTAGCGGTCTGGTCAAAATTGATCCCAGCCGGCGCAGCGCGATTCGATACCGCAATTCACTGCTCGATCCCGACAGCCTCAGTAACGACATGCTGGGTTCGGTGTTTGAGGACCGCGAGGGCAACATTTGGGCCGGCTCCGGGACTGGTGGAGTGAACCGCTTTCAGAGAAAGCCGCTGCCGTTCCGGCGATACCGCCATGATAGTGACAATCCGCAGAGCCTTCTGCGAACAGCCGTAAGCAGCGTATATGCGGATAGCCACGACAACATCTGGGTGGGCAGCGCCTTCGGGCTGACGCGCATTGACGGTAACACTGGAGCACACAGCTTCTTCCGAAATGCGGGGGGAGGTAGGAAGAACCTTTCCAACACGTTTGTAGTCTCGATCGTCGAGGGCGGCTCCGGCTACATGTGGTTCGGGACTTATGGCGGAGGGTTAAACCGGTACGATCCACGGACTGGAACATTTGCCGCGTTTCGGCACAACCCCGCCGATTCTCATAGCCTGAGCAACGATATCGTTTACGCCTTGATGGTGGATCGTCAGGGTACCCTCTGGGCTGGAACGGACGATGGCCTCAACCGCCTTGAAGACCCAGTTACCGGCCGCTTCCGCTCGTGGAAGGCGGGGCCGGCCCGCTCAACGTCGCAGGAAGTGCCTGCAATCGTCCAGGATCCGAACGGAGCCCTCTGGTTGGTCAGTGGGACGCTTCAGCGCTTCGATCCAGCTACCGAACGCTTCACCTCCTATACATTCGATTTTTCCGGAACGGGGAAAGTGGACCGGCAGAGTTCCACCACTCTGGGTGCGTCGGCAACGACGACAGTGAATAGCTTCCTTGCTATCGATCACGCGGGCGTTTTGTGGGTGGCTACGCCCAATGGACTCCTGCGCTTCAATCGCGAGCGAGAGGAATTCACTACCTACGACGAGCGCGATGGCTTGCCGGCCAGTTCCGTCCTGGGCATGGTCGAAGATCGCAACGGCAACCTCTGGGTAGGCACCGACGGCGGGCTATCCCGATTCGACCCGCGCACGAAGACCTTCACGAATTACTATGAGGCCGACGGCTTAGCCGGCAACGCGTTCGAGGGCTTTCCGGCTGCGTGCCAATCCCGGCGCGGGCAGATGTTCTTCGGCAGCAAGAGCGGACTCACGTCGTTTTGGCCGGAGCAGATCGTCGAACCGCCATCCGTCCCGCCGGTCGTCCTGACCGGATTCTCGTTAAGGAACCAGCCGGTTGCGCCCGGCGCGGGCTCGCTTCTGGCAAACTCCATCACGTTTACACCGTCCTTGACAATGTCTCACGAGCAGAATCTCTTCTCCTTCGAGTTTGCGGCTCTGAGCTACGTGGATCCCGCACGGAACCAGTATCGGTACATGCTTGAGGGCCTTGACCGTTCCTGGAATCGGGTGAACGCCCAGCACAGGCTGGCTACTTTCACTACATTGCCTACGGGCGACTACACGCTGCGTATTCAGGGATCGAACAATCGCGGCGTGTGGAATGAGCAGGGAGTTGCATTACGCCTGAAGATCCTTCCTCCCTGGTGGGGGACGTGGTGGTTCCGCGGGATTTCCGCGGTTGTTCTTCTGCTGCTGATTTGGGTAGCTTGGTGGTTCCGTGTGAGGCAACTTCAGAGGGAGTTCAAAAAGCTTCAGGATGTGATCGAAACCATTCCGGCCATGGCCTGGACCGCTCGTCCGGACGGTTCGAATGTGTTCGCAAATGGGCAGTGGGCCGAATATACAGGATTGTCCGCGCAGGATTCGGCTGGTTCAGATTGGACGGCGCCGGTTCACCCCGACGATCGCCAGTTATGCTCGGAGAAGTGGCGAGCATCCCTCACTACTGGAGATCCATTCGAATTTGAGGGGCGCTTCCGCCGGGTTCGGGACGGGGAATATCGCTGGCTGCTGGCCCGCAGTGTGCCTCTGCGCGACGGGGGCGGAAATATTGTCAGGTGGTATGGAGTTCTCACGGACATCGAGGACCGCAAGCGAGCCCAGGAAGAACGGGACAGGCTGCGGCAAATCGAAGCGGATCTCGCGCACATCAACCGCGTGAGCATGATGGGGGAATTGGCCGCGTCGATCGCTCATGAGGTCAACCAGCCGCTATCCGGGATAGTGAGTAACGGCAGCGCGTGCCTGCGGTGGCTGGCTGGAGATGCGCCCAA
>CAMDED010000086.1 GCA_945893365.1 Candidatus Sulfopaludibacter sp. SbA3
AAACCCGATCTTATTCAGAAACTCTAGAAACACCACCATGCCGCCGAAGGGCGTCAGCGCTCTGTCCGTCTCCTTCAACAACACCTTCTGCCCACCGAATATCCGTGTGCCTTCAGCTTCCATCCGCCCAGTCTACCCTGACCTTGCCTTCAACTTCGGAATTCAGGCTAAACGGTTGGTGAACCGGCGGAGGCGGCCCAGACTTTGCGCGCCACCGTACGTCCGAGTTGCACAGGCTTCTCGCCGACGCGCAGCGTCAGGGTTTCGTCGTAGTTTCGTGCAATCACATCGAGCGTGACGCCCGGACGCACGCCGAGATTCTCCAGGTATTCGAGCATCTCGCGGTCGCGCTCGAAGACGCTGACCACGGAGAGCCTCTCGCCGGCGTTGCCTTCGTCGAGGGGCCGGAGCCCGCGCCGTCTACGGTCCACCGGCGTATCGAGACCTACGAGATTGCCGTGGGGACAGCTTGCGCCCGCGCCCAGCTTCTCGATCAACCTACGCTCGAAGTCTTCCGACACCGCGTGCTCCAACTGTTCCGCTTCTTCGTGAACCTTGAACCACTCCATCCCGAAAATTTCCGTGAGCATGCGTTCGATCAGGTGGTGACGGTTCAGGAGCCGGTTGGCGATCTCACGTCCCGACGCCGTCAAAGTAATGTGCCCGTCGCCGTTCACGTGGATGAGCGAGTCGCGCTTCAGACGCTTGATCGCCATGGTAACGGCTGGCGCGGTGACGTTAAGCCATCGGGCCAAGGTTGCGGCGATGACGACTTCGCCTTCAGACTCCGCCTCCGCGATGGTTTTGAGATAGTTCTCTTTCGAAATCGTGATCTTCACGCAATCCGATTGTAGCGCGGGGCCGGACCGTGTTACGCTTCCCGGTAATGAGAAATGCGATGGTATTAGCGCTGGCGGCGGTTTTTCCGCCGGCTGCTTGGGCGGCCGAGGAGCCGGTGGACCTGGCCGCAATCAACCGGATCAAGGCCGAAGCTTTCGACAATTCGAAAGTGATGGAGCACGTATTTTACTTAACGGACGTGAACGGGCCGCGGCTCACGGGATCGCCGGGGATCGAAGGCGCGGCGAAGTGGGTAGTGAACCGGTTGGAAGAATGGGGATTGACCGGAGCGAAGATGGAAACGTGGGGACCGTTCGGACGCGGATGGAACAGCACGCGCTTCACGGCGCACCTGAAGGCTCCTCAGTACGCGCCCCTAATCGGGTTCGCAAGGCCCTGGTCGCCGGGGACGAACGGGCCGGTTTCGGGCGAACCGGTGATGGCGGTCATGAAGGTCAACGCCGATTTCGAGCAGTTCAAAGGCAAGCTGAGGGGGAAGATCGCACTGCTCGAGCCGCCGCCGGCGATCATGCCGATTCTCGCGCCGCCTTCGCGCCGCCTGACGGAAGTGGATCTCGCGGGCATGTTCGCCGCGCCGGACCCAGGAGCGGCAGCCGTGGGTCTGAATCCTAGCGCGCCGGGAGCGCCCGCGCCGAATCGCGAGAAAATACGAAAGTTCCGCAACGACCTGAACAGGTTCCTTGTGGAGGAAGGCGTCGCCCTGGCAGTGTATCCGGGCGAACGCGATCTGGGCACGGTGCGCGCCACATCGGCTGGTTCTCACGACTCGAAGAACCCAACGCCGCCGCCCTCGGTGGCGATTGCCGCCGAACAGTACAATCGCATCGCGCGGCTGATCGAAAAGAAGATCCCGGTGACGGTGGAGTTCGACATCCAGGCGGAGTTCTTGCCGGAGAAGGATTCGTTCAACGTGGTGGGGGAGATTCCGGGATCGGCGAAGAAGGACGAGGTGGTGATGCTGGGCGCGCACATGGATTCCTGGACCGGCGGGACGGGCGCGACGGACAACGCGGCCGGCAGCGCCGTGATGATGGAGGCCGTGCGTATCCTGAAGGCGCTGAACCTGAAGATGCCGCGCACGGTTCGCATCGCGCTCTGGACCGGGGAAGAGCAGGGTTTGCTGGGATCGAAGGCGTACGTGAAGACGCACTTTGCCGATCCGGAAGTGATGTCGCCCAAGACGGAACACCCGAAGCTTTCCGGCTATTTCAACATGGACAACGGCACCGGCAAGATTCGGGGCGTTTACTTGCAGGGCAACGACATGATGCGTCCGGTGTTCGAAGCCTGGTTTCTGCCGTTCAAGGATCTGGGGGCAACGACGGTGAGCATCAGGAACACGGGATCGACCGATCACGTTTCGTTCCAGGACGTGGGTCTGCCGGGCTTCCAGTTTATTCAGGATCCGGTGGAATACAGCACGCGCACGCACCATTCGAACATGGACGTATACGACCGGATGCAGAAGGGCGACCTGATGCAGGCGTCGGCGATTGTGGCGTCCATCGTCTATCACACGGCGACGCGAAACGAGCTGCTGCCGCGGCGTCCGCTGCCGAAACCGAAGAAGAAAGAGGGCGCCGGCGCAACTTCCGGCGAGTAGGCTGGAGCTTATGCGCGGCGTCCGGAGATGGTGCGCCTGAGGGCGAACGGGGGGGTAAATGCAGTTTCTAACAGGCAGATCGGAATTGGCGCGACTTCTGGCAGGCAGTATGTTATTGTTCGCTGCGGCGCCGGGTGCGATGCGCGGCGAGATGCGAAACGACATCGAGTTCGCGAAGCCGGGAGGCCACGGCTTAACGCTCGATGCGTGGGTGCCTGAAGGGAAGGGACCTTTCGCGGCCGCAATCATCGTTCACGGTGGAGGGTGGGTCAACGGGACGAAGCTGTCCTATGTGCCGCCGCTGTTCGATCCGCTGACAAACGGTGGCTTCGCGTGGTTCACAATCAACTACCGGCTTGCGCCGGCTTACAAGTTCCCGGCTCCTATTGAAGACGTCGAAAGCGCTATCCGCTACGTCAAAGCGCATGCGAAGGAGTTCAAAGTCAACCCGTCGCGCCTGGCTCTGATTGGCGAATCGGCGGGCGGCCATCTGGTTTCCTACGTGGGAGCGCGCGGCAAAGAGAAAGTGAAAGCGGTAGTGTCCTTCTACGGGCCGCACGACTTGGAGCGTAGGGCGAAGGCGATGGGACAGGTGGGAGAAAACCTGGAAAAGCTGTTCGGGTTGAAGGCGTTGGACGATCATGCTTTAAAGGTGATGCGCGATGCCTCACCGATCAACTATGTGCATAAGGGAATGCCTCCGTACCTGCTGATTCACGGCACGAAAGACGCGGCGGTGCCCTATGAACAATCGCCACTGATGTGCGAGAAGATGAAGGCCGCGGGGGTGCGCTGTGAGCTGTTCACCGTGGAAGACGGTCCGCATGGCATTGGGCCGTGGGAAAAGAATCCGGATTTTCAGAAGTATAAACCGGTGATGATCGAGTGGCTGAAGAAAACGCTTTGAGGACGGGAACAATGAATCGACGGAAATATTTGCAGACGATGGCCGCGGCGGGCGCGGTGGCGGCGGTTGACGAAGCGGCGGGCGCGGCGGCGGCCGCTCCGCCCATCCAGTTGCACGTGGACCTTGATGTGGACGCGGCGAAGGAAAAAGAGCTGGTGTCGAACTTCCAGACGATTTTCAAGCCGACCATCCGCAAGCAGCCGGGCTTCGTGGAAGTGAAACTCATGAAGCTGCGCAAGGCGATGAAGGGCAGCGCGCCCGCGAACACAAGCTACCGGCTGCTGATCAGCTTCCAGACCGAAGCGCAACGGGTGACCTGGGTGGCGACGGCGGATCATCAGAGGGTGTGGCCGAGCATTGAGAAGAATCTGAAGGGCGAGAAATTTTCGGCCGTCCTTTTCGATTTGGTGTAGACGGACCTTTTTCAGCGGCGTTGGCGGCGGGTGATGGGTGCGCTCGCGATCGAGACTGGGCGTCCCCGAAGACCTTGGGGTTTTTGGGGTCCATGGCGTTCGGTTGGCAGCGGGGCTCATCAAACGAGGCTGAACATTGGATGGACCGTGGGCTGACGGAACGGAACGGTTACCGGACGCCGTGTGGCTCGAAAACTCGAACCTTCGCCCTCTCGGAACGCCGCCTCGATCCGCTTGCGCTTTCCCGCGTCGGAGATTCGCTTTTTGGGCGTCGGCGATGTCATTGGCGTGCTGGATAACGTGGAACTGGTCGTACACGCTGTTTGCGCATCGAGCGGGGCTCGCCTTCATCCGCCGTGCGTTTAACGATTCCGCGAGATTTGCTCAGAGAAATCGGTGGGGTTGAGCTACTGAGTGAACTACCGCAAAAACAAGGGCGTGAGCAATTACTTCGAAGACGCCCACTCGGTTCGATCGACCCCGCATGACGGCTTATCCACCCCGATTCGACTGCGGCGGGTCCGGGCCACCGGTTGGTGAAATAAGCGAGCGGACTTCAAAACAGGCTTCTAGGCCAGGATTTCCTTCACCACGCGAGCGGGGAACTGATCGGTGAGCCGTTCCTTGAGTCCATGCCGTTCGTAAACCAAGTCGCGGAACTCGAGACCGAGCAGATGTAGGACCGTGGCGTGGAAGTCGTGCACGGACACGCGATTCTCCACAGCTTTGTGCCCGAATTCGTCGGTTGCGCCGTAGACCGTCCCTGGCTTGACGCCTCCGCCCGCCATCCACGTCGTGAAGCCGGACGGCCCATGGTCGCGGCCGTTCGTGCTCTGTGCGAGCGGCAGACGTCCAAACTCGCCGCCCCAGATCACGAGAGTCGAATCGAGCAGTCCACGCTGTTTGAGATCCGTTAGCAGCGCCGCCACGGGCTTATCCGTCTTGCCGCACGCGTAACGGAGAGCGGTATCGAGGTTCTCGTGATTGTCCCAGATCTGGCCTTCGATATAGAGCTGCACGAATCGGACTCCCCGCTCGACCATGCGGCGGGCCATCAGGCAGCGCTTCCCGTAGGACGCGGTCTGCGGATCGTTCAGTCCGTAGGCGTCGCGCACCGCCTCGCTTTCCTTCGAGACATCGAGCACATCGCTCGCGGCGACCTGCATGCGCGCAGCCAGCTCGTAGCTTGAAATGCGCGCGTCGAGATCCGGTTGATTCGGACGCTCGCGGCGATGCGCATCGTCGATCCGTCTGAGTAGAGCTCGCTGCGCTTCGGCGAGCGGTGTGGGCCACTCGGGGTGCGGGGTCAGATTCAACACCGGCGGACCTTCGGTTCTGACGCGCGTTCCCTGATAGAGCGGCGGCAGCCAAGCCGACTGCCAGTTGGAGATGCCGTTAATCGGCAGACCTTTCGGATCGTCCAGCACGATGTACGCCGGCAGGTTTTGATTCTCCGTGCCCAGCCCATACGACACCCACGATCCCATCGACGGGCGGCTCGGAACGGTGCGTCCGGAATGCATCAGGAACAGCGCCGGTTCGTGGTTGAAATGCTCGCCGAACATGGAGCGGATGAAGGCGATCTCGTCCACGTGCCCCGCCAGGTGCGGCAGAACTTCCGCCAACTCCATGCCGCATTGCCCGTACTTCGCGAACTTGAAGGGCGAGGGCAGCAACCCTCCCATTGAGATCGGCGAAGAGACATCGGTCTTGAGATCGAGGATGGGAATTTGACCCGCGTACTTCTGCAATCCCGGCTTGGGATCGAACAGGTCCACCTGGCTCGGACCGCCGTTCTGAAACAGATGGATTACCGCTTTCGCCTTGGCCTCAAAGTGCGGCTTCTTGGCGAGCAGAGTCGGCGTATCGTGCGTAGACCCAAGGGCGCGGGCGCCGAATAGAGACGCGAGCGCCGCTCCGTGAACGCCATCGGAGATACGGTTGAAAAAGTCGCGTCGGGATGGATTCGTCATGAGTTGATCCTTAGGGCTTGCCGGGATATAGCTGTTCCAAATTTGCCGATGGAACTGTGGGTGGGGCGGGCCATCGTCGTTTGTGGCCTGCCATATGCGCGGTAGAAGGCAGGCTGCAACAAGCGACCGCCTGCCCCACAGGATGCCGATTGAAACAGTTGCGTCATGCCAGGTTCCTCCATGACAAGTCCTCAGTCGATGAACGCGAACTCGGCCGAGTTCAACAGCGTGTGGCATAGGCTCGCGAGCGATTGCCAGCGGGCGGCCGCGAGAACCGGCGCGTCGGAGTTCTCCGACACCAGCTTCTCCCGCCACAGCCGCATGAATTGATCGAGCGACTCGATGCCCGCGTGAACTTCCGCGCCCGTCGGTGCGCGGGAGAGAATTCGCAGATAGGCTTGCTTCACCTGTTCGCCGCGATCCTGTTCGAACTCGTCAATCAAACGGCCGGCAAGGTAGCGCGATTGATCCCAGATCATAGTGCCGTTGGTCATCTGCAGAGCCTGTGTGGCCACGTTCGATAAACGGCGCTCCACGCAGTTGGGCGTCATTGGAGGCTGATCGAACACTTCAAACATCGTCACAGGCGTCTGGCGGCGATGGAGGACATAGATGGCGCGACGGTAGCCATCGCGCCTGGCTTTCACCACTACTTCCTTGTCCGCCTTCACTTCGATGTCCGCGGGAGGCCCGAACATGGTTGCGTCCAGGCGCCCGGTCGCCGAGAGCGCCGCATCGTACAGCGCCTCCGCATCGAGGCGGCGCAGGGGCATACGCGCCAACAGGATATTTTCGGGATCGGCGGTCGGAAGCGTATTGAGAGACGAAGCTTGGCGGTAGGCCGATGAGGTCATCATCAGGCGATGCATCGCCTTCTGGCTCCAACCTCGCGCGACGAATTCCACGGCCAGCCAATCGAGCAATTCCGGATGCGAAGGCGCGCTGCCGGCGCGGCCGAAGTTCGACGGGCTCGCGACAATGCCGCGCCCGAAGTGACGCATCCACATCTGGTTCATCGCAACGCGCGCCGTGAGCGGATGGTTCGGCTGCGTCAACCAGCGAGCGAGCGCGAGCCGGCGGCCGGAGCTTCGACTGCCCTCCCACGGCGCGATTACTCGATAGGGCTCAATCGAAGCGCTGAGAACAGCCGGCACGCCGGGCGCGACCCGTTCGCCGGGGTTAAGCGCATCGCCGCGGCGCAGAAGGTAGAAGGCCGAGGGCTCGCCTTCGTTGTCCATCAGGACACGGACATGCGGCTTCGGCGCGAGCTTCCGTTTCAGCGCATCCAACTCCTTCTGAACCGGCTCGCCGCGTTGCTTCAATTTCGGAAATTTCGCGAACAGCTTATCCAAAGGGATTTTCGCCGGATCCTCGAAAATCTCCGCCTTCACGTCGCGCTGGTATTCTTCGCGATAGGAAGCCGAGAGATCCGCGAGGCTCTTTTCGAGCTTACCGATCTCCGCGTCGAGCGGCTTGTTGGTGGCTTCGTAGGCGGCCATCTCCGACGGCAGGGCCGCGGCGAACTCCCGCTTTTTCGGAGGCAGCCAATCGTAGGGATCGTACGCCGATTGCAGGATCGCGGTCAGACGATAGTAGTCGCGCTGGGGGATCGGGTCGTACTTGTGGTTGTGGCAGCGCGCGCAGCCTACCGTCAAGCCCATGACGGACGAAGTCAGCACTTCCACTTCGTCGGCGATGATATTCATCCGTTCGGCGATGAAGCCCCGCTCGGGCGCGTTCGTCGGGTCTGGCGTGGTTCGCAGAAAACCTGTGGCGGCAAGCCGGTCGAGACTTTCCTGAGTCATCGCGCCAAGCTTGGTGTAATCGGTGAGTTCGTCTCCGGCGATCTGCTCGCGCACGAACTCCGAGTAAGGCTTGTCGCTGTTCAGGGCTCGAATCACGTAGTCGCGATAACGCCAGGCATAGCGCCTGACCCCGTCGTCCTGACCGAAACCCTCCGAGTCCGAGTAGCCTGCCAAGTCGAGCCAGTGCTGGCCCCAGCGCTCTCCATAGCGCGGCGATTCCAGCAGACGGTCCACCAGCCGCTCATACGCATCGGGACTCGAGTCATTCAGAAACTCATCCCGCTGCGCCGGGGTTGGGGGTAAGCCCGTTAGATCGAGGTACGCGCGGCGCATCAGCTTGGCTTTCTCCGCCTCTGAAGCGAAGGCCAGACCCTTGGCCTCAAGCTTTTCGAGCAGAAATGCGTCGATCGGGTTTCTCACTCGATCGGCCGTCTTGACGGAAGGGACAGCCGGGCGCTTCGGCCGCTGAAACGCCCAGAAACGCCGGTCCTTGTCCGTCACCAGCCGATCCTCGCCGTCGACCGCCGCGGTCTCGCGAGGCGCGCCTTCCTGAGCCCCTTGCGCGATCCATGTCCGGAGCCGCGCGACTTCGCCTTCCGTGGGCGGGCGAACCGAATATTCGAGCTGCAGTTTCGCCGGCGGCATTTCGCCCGAAACGATTCTCTTAATCAGCAGGCTCTCCTCGGGCTTGCCGAGGATTACGGCCGGGCCCGACTTTCCGCCCTTGAGACGCGACGCCACCGTGCGAAGGTCCAATCCGCCTTCCTGTTTCCGTTTGCCGTGACACGCCACGCAGCGGATCTGGATTATGGGCAGTACGTCATGTTCCGTAACCTGCTCCGGGGCTTTGAGGGTGCGGTCGATCCAATCTCGAATTCTGGCGATCTCCGTATCCGCGAGTTTTTGGGGGCCGGGCGGCATGGCGCGCGTAGTCAGCTTATCCACGAGCAGGCTCTTCGCGGAAGCACCGGGCGCAACTGCCGGCCCGTGGATACCGCCTTTTCGAACGGCGTCGGGACTTCTTAGATCCAGACCTCCCTGCGGGTTTTTCTCCCCGTGGCATGCGACGCACTTGGCCGCGAAAATCGGGAGCACGTCGGTCTCGAACGCCGGCGGCGCCGTCACCGCGGAAAACAATAAGAGCAATGCGAACATTGCCGTCATCTTACCACCTTGCCGGAAACCCGCCGCGCTTCCGTCCAGTATCCCAAATGGCCCAGTGGAAGTTCGGATTTCCACAACGGGCCACCGGTTCCGCGATCAAGCCGGCCCGACGTCAAAGCAAAGTAGAAAATTCCGGTTGTCGGCAGAGTAGAAGGTGCCGGTCTTGGGAGGCTGATTGGGGCTCCCACGGTATAGTCGGGCCGCCGAGCCGGGGTGGCGCCCGGTAACGCCCCCAAGCCCAATGCGACAGACCGGCTTTGGCTTCCCGGCCGTTTTCGACGCGGTCGCGGCGTGTTGGCGCGCCGCAATCGGCGATATCGGCATAGCCTCCTTCACACAGCCCATGCAAGCTTTCATCCAGCCGCAACTCCACCCGGCAATTCGCGCGGGCATTTGAATGCGTCGGCCGGCAAACCAGGTCGCCAGCGGCCGATGCAGATCCGTTACGCTCGCCAGCGGCCGAGCGAAGAGGCTGTTCCATTCCGGCCAAACGCTCTCCAGGCAATCGTTGGCTGCCCTTCTCACTTAACCGCGACAACCGCGGATCATCATGATCAGGACGCCCCCTCGTGTGATAGAATCCGTGTCGGAGAAAGCCTCTCAACATGCTACGGACCAATCGAATTCTGCTCGCCTGGATATTCTGCACGGCGGGTCTGGCGGGCGAAACGCTGGTGCTCGAGAACTTTACTTTGATCGACGGAAACGGGGGGCCGCCGCTCGCAAACGCTGCGATGGTGATCACGGAAGGACGCATCAAGTGGATCGGGGCCAAGGCCGGGCTGAAGACGCCAAGTGGAGCCGAGCGCCGCGACTTGACGGGAAAGTTTGTCACGCCCGGCATCATCAACCTCCACTCGCACCTTGGTAACGGCGTCGATCTCACGCAGGACCCGAAAAATTTCACTCCCGAAAACCTGGCGAGGCAACTGGCACTCTACGCCTCCTACGGCGTCACGTCCACCGTCAGTATGGGCAGCGACCAGGATCTGATCTACGCTGTCCGTACCGCGCAGCGGCGGGGCAGGCCCAAGGAGACGCGCATTTTCACGGCGGGCAGGGGATTCACGGGACCGGCGGGGTATCCAACTTCGGCGCCGGGTATGAAGGGCGTGCCGTACGAGGTCAGCTCGGTGGAAGAGGTGAAGAAGAACGTCGCTGAACTCGCCGGAAAGAAGGTCGACCTCGTAAAGATCTGGGTGGACGATCACCTAGGCAAGGAACGCAAGATCCCCATGGAACTCTCGAAGGCCATCATCGCCGAGGCGACGATGCGCAAGATCAAAGTGGCGGCGCACGTGTTTTATCTGGATGATTCGAAGGAGCTGGTCAACGCCGGCTTGCGAGCGCTCGCGCACAGCGTCCGGGACAAGGAAGTGGACGACGGCCTGATTTCCGTCATGAAGACAAAAGGGGCGTACCAGATCCCGACCCTCACGCGCGAGATTTCGACTTTCTTCTTCGCGAAACCGGGCGAACTGGTTAACGATCCCTACTTCACACGGGGACTTTCGCCGTCGCTTGCGGCTCTCTTGAAGACGCCCGAGTTCCAGAAGAGAATGCTCGCCGATCCGGACTATCTGCACGGCGCGGAGTGGCTCGCGATGGCGAAGAAGAATCTGAAAAAGCTGTCGGACGCCGGCGTGAAAATCGGGTTCGGAACGGACACGGGTCCGCCGCGCCGCTTCCAGGGCTTCTTCGAACAATGGGAAATGGAGTTGATGGTGGATGCCGGCATGACGCCGCTGCAGGTGATTACTTCGGCCTCGAAGACGGCGGCGGAGTACCTGGGCGAATCGAAAAATTTGGGCACGCTGCAGGCCGGCAAATGGGCGGACCTCATCGTGCTCGCGAAGAATCCGCTCGACAACATCAAGAATACTCGCTCGATCGAGACGGTGCTGATCGCCGGAAGAAAGGCGAATTGATCGAAGGAGGTCCGCGATGAAGTGGACGCGCCGGGAGATTCTAGCCGCGTTTGCGGCCGCGCCGTTGGCTCAGGCCGCGCCGAAATATACCGTCGGTATCACGACGTACACGCTGGGCGGCTGGGAGAGCGACGTCCTCCTCTCGTTCCGCGAGGCCCATGAAGCAGGTTACAACTACGTCGAATCGTTCTCGAACTTTTTTACGGAGTATTTCGACAAGCCCGATGTCCTGCGGAAAAAGATCGACGAAATCGGTGTGAAGTTTGTAACCATTTCGAATGGCGGGGGCATGGAAAGGCGCTTCGAAGATCCCTCGAAACGAAAGCAGTTGATCGCGGATCACATGCGCCTGGTCAGGTTCATCAAGCGGTTCGGGTGCGATCATCTCAAGATCAATACGGGCCCGCGGCGGCAGGAGGGAACGACGGCGGAAGATCTGAAGAATATCTCGGCGACGCTTGACGAATTGGGTAAGCAGATTCACGGCGAGGGTCTGAAGTTCGGCGTCCACGCGCACATGTGGACTCAGTTTGAGAACGGCAGGGAAGTGGATGCCGTGATGGGCGCCACCGACCCGAAGTACGTCCAATTCGTGCTCGACACAGGGCAGGTCACCATGGGCGGCATGGACCCCGTTGAACTGACAAAGAAACTGGGACACCGCATCATCGAGTTCCACCTGAAAGATACGATGCCCGAGCACCGGGGCGGCGCGAAGCGGCGCCTCGAACGCAACAACGCCATGAAGGACCCGATATTCTTTGAACTCGGCAAGGGAGGCGTGGACTTCCCCGGGATCAGAAAGCATCTCGACCGGATCGGCTGGCAGGGCTGGCTCACCGTTGAGCTCGACTCCTCACCCGCCCGGCCCCCGAAGGAAAGCGCGCGCATCAGCAGGAAATACATCGAGACGAAACTGGGGATAAAGGTAAGTTGACTTGCCGCTGACCAAGCGCTGGATCATCAGTCGTAACGTCGACCTTACTTTCATCATCGGCAGTTCTCTTGCGGGCTATCTGTATCTTTTTCTGAACCTCGTCCTGCAGGTGCCGATTTCGTTCCTGTGGTGGTTCTGGTCCGTCGGGTTCGACGGCACGCACATCTTCGGAACGGCTTCGCGCACGTTCTTCGACAGCGAGGCGCGGAAAACGGACCGCATGCTGCTATTCGGCAGCGCGGCATTCTTCTTCTCGCTCGGTCCGGCGATGGTGCTGGCGGGAGCGAAGCCCCTGCTGGCCATGATCGTCGCGGTGTGGGCCTATTATCACGTCATGCGGCAGCATTATGGGTTCATGGCGCTCTATAAGGTCAAGAACCGCGACGTCGAGCGGAGCGATGCCGTTCTCGACCGGGTGTTCTTAGGCGTCATGATGGTGGTCCCGCCATTTCACCGCTTCCTCGTGCATCATCCGAGAGAGCTTGGAATGCCTGCGCGCTGGGCGTTTGAGACTCGTTTTCCGAATTTCGAGCCGCTGATGTGGCTGGCGGTTGCGTTGACGTGCGCGGTCTTCGCGGTTCGGCAAGTTCAGCGTGCGCGCGCCGGCGACTCCTTCAACCTGCCGAAATTCCTGCTCCTCGGCGCGGTGTTGCCGCTCCACTGGATCACCTTCGCCACAATGAGCTGGCAGGCCGCGGTGCCAACCGTGACGATTGTCCATAACCTGCAATATCACGCCCTCATCTGGTTTCATAACCGCAATAAGTATGCGGCGAAAGGCGCTGTTGCGAAGCACGGGCGCATCCCGGCCGCGGTGACGGCGAGCCTCGTCAGCTACGCTTTGATCGCCCTTGTCTTCAGCGCGGCTTACCGCATTCCAGGCTTTCAGCTTGGCCGCATGTCCGATCTGGCCTTCGGATTTTTTGCCGGATTCGGACTCACGCACTACTATCTCGACAGCCGGATCTGGCGCGTGCGCAGCGATCCAAGCCTGCGGCAGACGCTGCAACTGGCGTAAGCTCATAAGAACGGCGGGCCGTCGAGGGGCCCGCAAAACAGGCGCACCGATGCTTGAGCTTCGCGGCGTGATCAAGCGCTATTCCGGGATTCCGGCCGTCAACGGCGTCAGCTTCGCCGCGCGCGCCGGTGAGGTGACCGGGTACCTCGGACCCCAACGGGTCCGGCAAATCGACGACACTCAAGATGATCGCCGGACTCATTGAGCCGAGTGAAGGCGAAATCCTGCTCGACGGCCAGCCAATCGGGCGCGACCCGATCTCGCACCGGGAGCGCTTCGGCTGCGTCTCCGAAGAGCCGCAGCTCTATCCGCGTCTCACCGCCGTCGAATCGCCGCGAGGTCGTCGCGTGTCGGTTCCACGCTAACCGCGCAAGCAGGCTGCGGCCGACAGTCTCAGTTGCCGCTGAGCTTCCCGCGCGTCCGGTCATGGATTTCCGTGACCTCCGGCGTCAGATTCTCATCGCAAATCAGCCATCTCGTACAGCGGCCGGATTTCGATCTCGCTCGGTCCCGGCATGGGATTGGGGCAGCGCTTACCCAAGCGACCGCCTCGTCCATGTCCTTGACTTCCCAGAGCCAGAAGCCGGCGACCAGCTCGCGGGTTTCGGCGAAAGGCCCGTCGATGACCGTGCGGCCCGGACGATCGAACGCAATACGCTTGCCCTGCGAGGAGGGCTTGAGGCCGTCGGCGACGAGCGGGATGCCGGCATTGCGAAGCTCGTCATTAAATCTGCTCATCGCTCCATCGCCTCCATCGCCTCGGGCGTGGGGACAAAGCCCTTTTCGCTGTCGTCGGTAGCCTTTACGAACACCATCACACGCATTGTCTGTCTCCTTGTTTGATGGACCAAACTATGCTCATGTTTCTGTCTCCTGCATAGATACTTCAGCGAACCGGTACGCGAATCGCAGGACTGGCCGTTGCGGCGATTCCCACCACCAGATCCTGCGTGCCGCTGGGGAGATTCTGCGGCACTTGAAAGTTCACCTGATAGACTCCGGCGAACGTGGGAGCCAACCCCGCAAATGAAACTGCGCATGGCGCTCCGGCGATCGTCACGCGCACCTGCTCCACAGTGGCGGCCAGGGCCAATGAGGGTGATGCCGCTCCAGTGGCTGGCTGGTTCGAGACGGTCCCCAACCCCGCTGCATACACGAACGCGTACTCACCGGCGATTAGCGGCCGTTCCTGTGTGACCAACGAGAAATCGGCATTGTGGACAACGACTCCGGAGAACACTCCCGGCTGCAAGTCGGCCACCGTAACCGTCGCTGCGGCGCTTGCGGCGCCATCGCGAGTGACGACCACATCCGCGGTCGTCCTGCCGCGAATTTCGAATGGCGCCTGAAAGTTGACCTGCTCCTGACCCTTCACATTGGCGACTGCATGGATCGGAGCGGCGATTCCACCGACAGTGATCGAGACGCCGTCGACGCTCGCAGGTAATGGAACACCGCTTGCACTGGTGATTCCCTCCTGGTCTTTCACTCCTGACGCGAACACGGTCGCGAGCGATCCGGGCGTGAGTCCGCCGGCGAAGCTAGCAGCATTTACTACAGCGGACGATGGAAAGACCGGCGCACGGCTATTGGCCGTACCATCGATCCGGTGAATCGTGCCGTTCCGGCCGTTGGAGAGATAGATCTCGCCAGCTTCGTCCTCGCCGAATGTCGTGATCAGAAAGCCGGTGGAAAGGACATCGCGATTGACCCACGAGTTTCCCTGGCGCGTAAGACCCCATACACGCCCGCTGCAATAGTCGGCGAACAGGTATGTACCGCGCAATGCCGGTATCGCACTGCCTCGATAGACGAATCCTCCCGTGACCGAGCATTCGGCTGCCTGGCGGTACTCGTGAACCGGAAGGGTGACTCCCGAGGTATCGCATCCGCTCGCCGGGCTGAAGCAATGTGCGCCTTCCATCCGGTTCCAACCATAGTTCTCACCGCCGGCGCTGGATGCGGGCTGAAAGTCGACCTCCTCCCAGATGTTCTGCCCCACGTCACCGATCCACATGTCTCCGGTGGAACGGTCGAAACTGAATCGCCACGGGTTGCGCAGACCGTAGGCCCAGATTTCGGCACGCATTCCAGGCTGGTTGACGAAGGGGTTGGTGGAAGGGATTTGCAGGCGTCCGGGATCGCCTTCCACGTCAACGCGCAGCATCTTGCCTAAAAGTGTGTTGCGGTTCTGTCCATTTCTCGCAGGATCGCCGCCCGACCCGCCGTCACCTACCCCTACGTAGAGATAGCCGTCGGGACCAAAGCGGATCTGGCCTCCGTTGTGGTTGGCAAACTGCTGATGTCCGATGGTCGACAAGATGGTCTCGCTTGCCGGGTCGGCAACGTCGCGGTCGGTACTGACGCGATACTGGGCGATGACGATATCGCCCGCTTGATTGGTGTAGTAGACGAAAAGACGTTGTTTCTCGGCGAATCCGCGCGGGAAGGCTAGGCCCAGCAGACCGCGTTCGCCCCCTGCGGTGGTTCTCGACCGAATGTCCAGAAACGGAGTGTTGATGAGCGCACCGCTGCGATGGATTCGAATGATGCCGTTCTGCTGCACGAGGAAGAGTCTTCCTGTCCCGTCATTCGCAGACTGGATGTCGGTTGGACTCGAAATTCCGGACGCTATTTGAGTGAGCCGGATTTCCTGTGCGGAACAGAACGCAACCAGCATGAGACCGAGAGCCAGAGGCTTGACCGCCATCACGGCTGGCGCGCGCCGGCAAGCTGCGAGCGGGGCAAATAGCCTTGACGAAGTTTTCGTGTCCATAGCGCTCTCCAAAGTGGGAATCTGCTTCGATCAGCGCGCGGCGGCCCTAATGTCGTAGACGAGCAAAGTATCCTGATTGCGAACATACAATCGGCCATCGCTGATGACCGGGTGCGCCCAGCTCGGTTGGCCCTTATCGGGAATCTCAAAGCGGCCCTTCTCGCGATAGCCGGCCGATGCCGCCTCGGCCAGTCCTATGAGGTTGTTCTCACCCTGAATGTACAGGTGACCGTCCGCGTAGGTAACCGATCCCTTGCCGACGCTGCGATCGCGCCACATTAGCTTGCCCGTCGCGAACTCGAGGCAGGTCAATATCAAGTCGTTATATCCGTACAGGTAGCCATCCACGAGCACCATGCCGCCATGGTGGTTCTTCATCTCGCGAGTGAAGTACACCTCTGTTGCCGCGACCTCGCCGTTCTGGACGGTGAGATTCAGCAGACCGCCTCCAGTCCCGTACGCCGAGGCGAAGAACACCTTGTTATCCGAGTACACAGGTGTCGCAACGTTCGCGGTCCTGTTCGCGGCGTTCGGATAACGGAACATCAGCTTGCCGTCCGAGGCGCGGACGCCCACGCCGGCGGAGTCGGTGAAGGTCATGTAGGTGCGTACGCCCTCGACGTCCGCGATGGTGATCGACGAGTATGCCGCCGTGTCGCTGAGATCCTTGGACGTCCAAACGGTCTTTCCCGTTAGCTTGTCCAGCTTCGCCATGCCCGCTCCCGGACCACCGGGAGTTACAAGCAAATGCGGTCCGTCTATGACGGGCGACTCACTGACCAGCCATTTCAACTGCGAGCCGCCGAAGTCCTTCAGGATGTTGCGCTGCCATAGGATGGATCCATTTTTCTTGAGGCAGGCGAGGTCGCCGTTCTCGGTGAGAACGTACACGCGATCGCCGTCGACCGTGGGCGTGCCGCGCGGCCCTGCGCCGCGATTGCTCCGCATTTGCGTTTCAACCAGCCCGAGCGGCTTCGACCACACTTCCTTACCATCCGCCCGATTGAGCGCGATGACGAAGCTGTTGTTGCCGCGTGCGCCCTGGAGGTAGACGCGGTCGCCGGCCACGGACATTGATCCGTAGCCGGTGCCGAGGTTGTTCGCGGTCAAGATGAGGCGCGGACCGCCAGCGGGCCACTCCTTCATAAGCCCAGTCTCCCTGGAGATGCGCGTCCGGTCCGGACCCTGCCACTGCGGCCAGTCCCCATCCGCATCGAGCGCGGACGAAGCGGCGAAGAGTATTGCCGCCAGAGTGAAGCGTTTCATGGTTCGTTGTGATCCTTATGCAGCGGGCGTTCTAGAGGTCTGGTCTCCATGTCGGGTTTCGATGTCGGACCTTCTTCTTCCTCGTGCTCGAGCGTCCGCCCTGTGTAAACGCCAGAACCTATGACGGCCCTCTTGCGGACATCTGCGCTCTCTTCCGTCGACAGCGGCTTGCAGTTCTGCACTGCCCGGATATTGTCTCCCATCTGCCCCTGTGTGCCCGTACCTTGCGGGATGGGAAAACGATCGGATGACATCGATACCACAAGCTTCTACCATTCATCATAACGCGCTAGGTCGAAGGTCAAGGCCTTATGGCGGCGGGCCTCATGGCGGCAGCGCCGGTTCACACGCCATGAAGTACAACGAGATGTGCGCGATGGCCCTGACCCTTAATGCTGAAGTCACCTTGGCGCTCCTTGGTGGAACGGCCCGCTGCTAGCTCTCCTTGAACCTCTTTTGTGCAAGCAGACGAACACCCGCCCATAAACGCCGCCGCGTTTACGAACCAAGTTGACAATCTGTCGCTTATACGTTGGAAGTGCCGGCGGTCAGGCGCCGGCTACGCTGTGCGGAATCCCCTCTAATAAAGAGCGATGCGGCAGCCTATCTTAACGCCTATGCTAAGGGCACAAGCCCACGCACGCCCGTGCCTCTGCCGTCACCTCCGGCAGGCGTCAAGCAAGCCGGCCCGCAGCGCCATCTGCTGATTCTCGTTCAGCTTCCTGCCGTTCGCCGTAACGTAGAATACGTCGATCGCCCGGTGGGCTTCCGTATCGATCAGGATGACTTCGATGTTTCCCCCCTCCGACGAAATCGCCGAGGAGAGGTCGTAGAGCAATCCCGGCCGGTCCTCCGCGACGATCTGGATGAGCGTGGCGGAAGTCGAGATGCCGTTGTCGAAAGAAACCTGGGGCTCGAAAGCGGTGCGCCGCGCCGGCGACATGGGCCGAGGGCGGTTCCGCAACAACTGCTTCACGTCCGTCTTGCCAAGCACCACGCGGTCGATTGCCGACTTGAGCCGGTCGATCTCCTGCGGATTCAACTCAAGCGTTCGCGCCGGATCGGCAAAAGTGAAGGTGTCCACAACCTCCGCCCGCCGGTTTGCGAACGCCTCCGCCTTCACGATGTTCATGGCGAAACTTGCCAGCGTTCCGGCGATCGAGGAGAACAGGAATGGCCTGTCGGGCGCGATCACCGTCAAGCGGTAGACGCCGCCGGTCTTTTGAAGGTCAAGCGCGACTCCGCGCTCCCGGCTCCGCAGCGCCAGCGCGAAGTGCGCCGCGATCTCAGCCGCGGAGTGCGTGCGTAGATATCGCGTCGGAAGTCCCTCGATGAACGCGGCCTTCTCGGGCGAATCGGCTGCCGCGCTTTCGATGCGCTCCGTATCGAGCTCTTTGGTGAGCTCATTGTAGGTAACGAGGTAGAGCCGGAGCAGCTGGCTCGCGCGCCAGGGCGTCATCGCGCCTGGATTGACGGCGCTGATGTCGGCGTACGTCAGAAGAGTAAGCGCTTTCAGCCGCTCAACGGTGCCCACGCGATGCGCCGCAAACTCGGCCGTTGCCGGGTCCTCGAGATCGCGCCCATTGATTGCCGCCGACAGATCCAGATGCTGCTCGATCAGAAAGCGCACCAGATCGCGCTTTTTTTCAGGCATCTGAATCCGCTCCATCGGACCTTCCACGGCATCGAGCGAAGCGTCCACGTGGCCGCGTCCCTGATCGCTCTTTCCCGTGTCGTGGAACAGCAGGGCGAATAGCAGCGCCGGGAAGTCGCCCGCCTCGCTGTAGATATCGCCGAAGGCCCTGATCTCCGGCGGAAGCGCGACCCCATCCGTTTTTGCGAGCCGGTTCAGTTCTTGCAATGTCACCAGAGTGTGTTCATCCACCGTGTAGCGGTGGTAGAAGTCCCGAATCACGAGGCAATCGATCTCTTTCCATTCCGGGAAAACGGCGCTCAGCAGACCGATTTCGTGCATCAGGCGAAGCGCGAGATGCGCGTACGGAAGGGAAAGCATCTCTTCAAACCGGTTCCACAGCGGCCGCGATTCCGAAAAATAGGCCGCGAGCTTCTCGATGCGGCTCGCGATACGGTCCTGGGTGTCGTGGGCGAGGCGGATGCCGTGACGCGCGACGAAAGTGAAAAGGCGAAGTACGATTTCCGGGTCCTGATCGAGCCGCGCCGGAGCTCTTAGAAAGATCCTCTCACGCGCCACCGTGAACTCGGCGTTCGAGAGGCGCGAGCGCCAGTCGCGGAACTGTGAAAACAAGGAAGGCGAATTCGACTCGGCGGATTCCATCTGCCGAGCCGAGCCCCGGCGAATCGCGCGGGCGTGCCGGTAGTACTCGCGCATGTAATCCTCGGTGTTTCGATAGCCGGCGCGCTCCGCAACCCACTCCTGCGCCTCGAAGCTCAGGATGTTGGCGTCGCGGTCGTAGTGGAAATGGAGATAGCACCGCAGCGCAAAGAAGAACTGACGGGCAGCTTCCACCTCCGCGGGCAACGCCACTCCTCGAAGTAGTGGACTGGCGCGCTCCTGGCCGGCGATCCTCGGCAGCCATGCGGCGATTTGCAGATCGCGAAGGCCGCCGGGAGCGTCCTTGATATTCGGCTCAAGGTGGTAAATCGTGCGATTGAACTTTTCGTGCCGGGCGGCGGTGAGCGCCGAAAGATTGCGAACCAGGTTCTCGCGCTGCCCGTGGATGAAGCGCGGGAGGCGTTCGCCCAGTTGTCCGTGGATGCCGGCGTCTCCCGCGAGGAAACGCTGGTCGAGAAGGCTGATGTTGAGCTCGGTGTTGCGGTCGTGCAGTTCGCAGCAATCGGCGACGGTTCGCACCGAATGACTGATACGCAAGCCGGCGTCCCACAGGCGCTGTTGAAAAGTCGAAGCGGCGGCCCTCTGCGCCGAATCCAGCCGGTCGGTGGGGGTGAGCAGGAGCAGATCGACGTCGGAGTGCGGGAAAAGTTCCCGCCTTCCATAGCCGCCAACGGCAAGCAGCGCCGCGCCGCCTTGCTGGACGCCGCACTCCGCAAACGTTCCAGTCACCAGCCGATCCACGGCGGAAGTGCGCCCGGCGAGCAGAGCCTCCGCGTCGCCGGACGTTAGAAAGGCATCGTGAAGTTCTGAATGCCCCGTGTTGCGAAGCACGCTAAAGGGCCGACTCTCCCCGATCGTCGTTGCGGATTCGAATCGCCTCCGCCACGTCATAGACAAAGATCTTGCCGTCTCCGATCTTGCCGGTTCGCGCCGCCGCGCTCAGGGCATTGATCGATTCGACGGCGCGCGCGTCGGTGACAACCAGCTCCACCTTGACTTTCGGCAGAAGGTCGACGTTATACTCCTGGCCGCGATAGACCTCTTTGTGGCCCTTCTGACGGCCGTGGCCGCGCACTTCGGTGATGGTCATGCCGTCGATGCCGATCGCCTTGAGCGCCTCTTTGACTTCTTCCAGCTTGAACGGCTGAATGACAGCTTCGATCTTTTTCATGTATGTTATGTCTCCCTTGACCGTTATATCCGCGAACGTTTCCGCGCGTTCATCGCCGAGCCGGAGGTTCCGGCGTGCGAAAAGCCGCATCGAGCCTACGATTCCAGAATATAGCCTTCTTCCCCGTGTTGGCTAAGGTCGAGGCCCTGAACCTCATGGTCGCGCTCCACTCTCACGCCAATCAGCACATCGCAAATCTTCAAAATGATCAACGTTCCCACGATTCCAAGCACCCACGCGATACCCGCGCCGACCAACTGGTTCGCGATCTGGCCGCCGTTGCCGTCGACCAACCCGAGCGGCATCGCCTTGCCGGAGGCATCCTTCAAAGCGTCGTTCACCGCGTTTGTCGCAAATACACCCGTCAGGATCGCGCCAAGCGTGCCGCCGGCGCCATGGACGCCGAATGCATCGAGCGCATCGTCATAGCCGAATTTCGCTTTAACCGAAGTGACCATCAGATAACACACGATGCCGGCGGCGAATCCGATTATGAGCGCGGACATCGGCGATACAAAACCCGAAGCCGGAGTGATCGCAACCAGTCCCGCGACGCAGCCGGAAATACCGCCGAGAACGCTCGGCTTTCCACTCTTCATCCATTCCGCCAGCATCCAGCCCAGGGTCGCCGCCGCCGCGCCGAAGTGCGTCGCCACGAAAGCGCTGGTGGCAAGGCCCGAAGCGGCCACCGCGCTGCCGGCGTTAAACCCGAACCAGCCCACCCACAACAGACATGCGCCGATGAAACTGAGCACCAGGCTGTGGGGCTTGATCGTCTCGCCCGGATAGCCGACTCGCTTTCCCAGGTAGAGCGCGCAGACCAGAGCCGAGACCCCGGAGGTTATGTGGACAACGGTTCCGCCGGCGAAATCGAGAGTGGGAAATGTTCCGCCCAGAAACGCATTCAAGTACCCGCCCTTCCCCCAAACCATATGCGCCATGGGAAAGTAGACCAGCAGCGCCCACAGTGTGGTGAACAACAGCATGGCGCTGAATTTTATCCGCTCCGCGAAAGCGCCTGAAATCAGCGCCGGCGTTATGATCGCGAACATCAATTGATAGATCATGTACGTCTGGTGCGGAATCGTACCCGCGTAGTCGCCATTCGGCGCGGAGCCGACGCCATTCAGGAACAGGTACCGGAAGTCGCCAAAAAAGGGATTCCCTTCCGCAAACGCCAGACTATAACCCACCACTGCCCAGATAACCGTCACGAGCGCCATCAGAATGAAGCTGTGCATCATGGTGCCAAGCACGTTTTTCTTGCGGACCAGGCCGCCATAAAACAGAGCCAGCCCGGGGCCGGTCATCATCAGGACCAACGCGCAACTGACTAGCATCCAGGCGTTGTCGCCGGCGCTTTGCGCGGACTTTACGGCGGCCTCCAGGGCTGCGATCTTGTCGGCGGTGGCTGTGGGAGCCTGCGCCGGAAGCATCGCAGGCAGCAACATGAGCAATATAAGGGTTGTCATTGGGAATCGGCGGCCAAACATAGGTAGTAGTCTCCTCAGGGGACGGATTTGCGAACAGGGCAATTCGTTCTCCATTATTCAACGCGCGCGCCCGGTTTCCCAAGCGGAATGTTTCTATAGGTCCAATTGAAAGTTTCTATGTGAATGGCCACGCGGCCTACAGGCGGCGGAGCGGTCTTTCGGCGTGGCAAGATGGGAGCCATGCTTCATCGCATCCGCCTAATTCTGCCGCTGCTACTACTGGCCTCCGCTTGCCGCCGCCCGGAAACCCGGATTGTAGGCGTGGTGCCGAAGGGAGCGAACCACATTTTTTGGCAAACCGTGCACGCCGGGGCTGTCAAGGCGGGGCGGGAGTTTGGCTTCGAGGTCGAATGGAACGCGCCGGCGCTCGAGATCGACTCCAGCCGCCAGATCGAGATCGTCGAATCGCTTGTTAACAAACGAGTGGCGGGCATCGCGCTTGCGCCGGTCGATAAGCACGCGCTTGTCGCGGTCGTCGAACGGGCGGCCGCCGCGGGGATTCCCGTCGCCATCTTCGACTCGGCCATCGACACCGGCCGGATCATTTCCTACGTCGCAACCGACAACATGGAGGGCGGACGCATGGCGGCGAGGCGGATGGGAGAAATCCTGGGCGGAAAAGGGAAGGTTGGCGTGGTAGGCTTCATGCCCGGGAGCGCCGCTACCATGGAGCGCGAACAGGGCTTTCTGGAGGAGACGAAGCGTAGCTTGCCGGGAATTCAGATCGTGGGGGTGCAATTCGCCATGGCGAACCGCGCGAAGGCCATGTCTATCACCGAAAATTTCCTGACCGCTCACCCCGGCTTGGCGGGGCTGTTCGCCGACAACGAATCGAGCTCCTCGGGCGCGTCGCAAGCGCTCAAGTCGCGCAACGCGCGCGGCGTCAAACTGGTGGCTTTCGACGTCTCCGAGCAACTCCTTGACGATCTGCGCGGCGGAACGATCGACTCGATCGTCGTGCAGAATCCGTTCAAAATGGGCTACGAAAGCGGCAAAGCGATCGGCATGAAATTGGCGGGGCTCACGCCGCCCCGAATACTCGATTCAGGCGCCGTATTGATCGTAAAAGAAGATATCGGGAAGCCCGATATCAAGGAGTTGCTTTTCCCCGATATCGGGCGCTACTTGAAGTAGCGGTGCAGGCACCGGAGCGGTAGGCACACCCCTATGGATTGCTGTGGGACGGGTACCTTACGACCGTGAAATTCCGCAGCGTGACGGTGTCGAAGCCCGGAGTGGCGACCGAGCCCCGGAAGGCCACCGTGAGGTCGGGCAATAGGGAATCCGCCGCGTTTCCAACCCCGGCCGAGAAGATCAACGAAGCGCCCCAGCTTTGCGTGTGGTACCGGGAGCCTGTCGAGACCACCGCCATCTCGGCGTGGCCCGCGATGGCCGATTCGGCCACGACGGCGGTGCGCGAAATTAGAGTTGTCAAACCCCACTTTACGTCGAAAGAAAAGCCCGAAACGATGCCTTCGTGCGTATAATCGAAGCGGATCTCCACCCGGTCGCCGATCAACAACGTCCCGCCCACGATCTTGCAAGTGCCCAGGCTGGTCGGCGACCCGGCAGTGGTGGCCGCGCCGGCGCTGCTGCACAGCACTTCAGGATGCACCGACAAGTCTGCCGCCGTCACCGTCCCAATGCGATAAGACGCGAGCAGAGTGTCGGCAATCTGGGGCGGCTCGTTGTTGACGAACGTCACAACATTCCCTGAAATCGTGTAATCGAAAATGGGCTTCATCATGATCCCGTTGCGGTAGAGCGCCAGGCTAGCCGCGGGACTCGGATTGCTCGATAGCAGGAAGGTCAGGTTTGCGCCATCCACCAGGCCGCCCGGAACCTCGAGATCCACGTAGGTAGGGGCGGACTCGGCGTCGCCGCATGGGCCCGCGGTGCCATCGACCCGGACGCAATCGCTCAGGCCGCCGAGCACGGATTCAAGTTCGCCGGTCTCGTTGATGGCGGCGACGCGCGAAGTGGAATATCCCGGCCCCTTTAATGGCCGCAGAGCCAGATCCGCAACCAGACCGGCGACATCCGCCTCGGTAATGACCGCGAGTGTGCCCGCGCCTCCTCCTCCTCCAATTAAGGGTGGTGCGGAAGGCGCGGCGCGCACGTCGCGGACCCGCAGTGGACTGAGGCTGGGGGGAACGGCCCAGGTTTCTTCGAACTGGATGGCGCCGTCGCTGTTGTAAGTCACTTGGTATCTCGCTCCCGACCCGGCATTGGTCGTCGGAACGAGCTGGACGCGGAGATGGCCGTCGACGACGCGCACAGTCACGGTGTGAGTACTGATGTTCGATCCGTCGGCGGCATCGAAACTGGTCCACCTGACGATGATTTGGCCGGAGAAACGGGTACCGTCGGCCTTGTACAAAATATCCTGGATTGTGACGAGCGCCGGCTGCGCCCAAGCGCTGGACGCAAGACAAGCGGCAATGGCCGCGCCGCGGCGAAGGGCCTTGAGAATTGAGGGCATGCTAAACATGGTTCGATCTGACTCCTGCTGGCAACAGTCTAGCCCCCGAGGAGACGGCAGACGGCCCCCGGGAACATCCAGGATTTCGTAAGTCTATGAGCAGTAATAACTTGACGGTCGGAAATTTTTCTTGAAACGTTGTGACCGGCTTTTGGGGCGCGCCCGGCAAGCGCAAAATCGAGGCCACGAAAATCGTTCCGTGCTCCGCCTTCGGCCCCTCCGTGACAGCCTGCTACCGCTCTGGTATCATCAGTCAGCAAGTACCCGATTTCCGCCGCAAGGCTGGCTCACTCAGGTAAACTAACCGATATGAGAGCGCACTCCATCGCTTTGTTTCTAGCAGTCGCACTCCCGTACGTGGCGGAGGATTCCCTTCCCGGCCGGGCGCTCACCGTTCTCGACCGGAGCTGCGTGCAGTGCCATGGCGAAAAGATCGCCATGTCCGGCCTCAAACTGCTCACTCGCGATCAGGTATTGAAAGGCGGCACGCGCGGCCCCGCCATCAAGCCCGGAAGCGCGAACGAGAGTCTGCTGTACTCGGCGCTATTGCATTCCTCGAAACTGGCCATGCCGCCCACAGGCAAACTGGCGGCGGCGGAAATTGAGACGCTGCGCGAGTGGATTGAGAAAGGCGCGGAGTGGCCCGCGGTCGCGGCCAAGGCGGGCAAGACGGAGTGGTGGGCGTTTCGCAAACCCGTTCGCCCCGTGGTTCCAGCAGGCTCAGCCAAATCGCCCATCGACGCGTTCATCGACGCGAAGTTGCGCGAAGCCAATCTTCCCGCATCGCCTGAAGCGGACCGGTTCACCCTGCTCCGCCGTGCGAGTTTCGACCTGCACGGACTTCCGCCCTCCGCTGAACAAATTCAAACGTTTCTGAACGACACCCAACCCGGAGCGTGGGAACGCGCCATCGAAGCGCTGCTCGCCTCGCCCCGCTACGGCGAGAAATGGGGACGTCACTGGCTTGACCTTGTTCGCTACGGAGACACCTCGGGTTTCGAGCAGGACCCCTACACGCTCGAAGCGTTCCGTTTCCGCGACTACGTCATCAAAGCGTTTAACGACGACCGGCCCTACGACAAGTTCATCAAGGAACAGTTGGCCGGCGACGAATTCTGGCCCGAAGATCCCGAAGCTCGCACCGGCACCGGTTATTTCCGCGTCGGAACGAATCGCGACATGCTGTTCAAGGTGGAAGACTTGAACGTGGTCGAAAAGCTGACCGACTACGTCGATACTACGTCAACGGTGTTCCTGGGGCTGACCACAGGCTGCGCGCGCTGCCACGACCATAAGTTCGACCCCATTCCGCAGCGCGATTTCTACCGTATGCAGGCGATCTTCGCGCCCGCCGTCAACGACCGCGTGTTCCTCGATTACAATCCGTCGCGGTTCTACGACATCGCCGCCAATGGCCGTGAATTCAAGCTGCGCCAGATCGGCGAGCACATCGAGCGCATTTTCAAGCCCTACAAGACGCGCCTGCGCGAAGAGAAGATCAACCGTCAGCCGAAAGAGGTTCAGGACGCCATTCGCCTGAAGCCCGAACAGCGGAAGCCCGATCAGGAGCTGCTTGCCTCGCGCGCCGAATCCGCCATCAAGGTGAGCGACGACGACATCCGCGCCGCGCTCTCGCAAGCCGACGCCGAAGTTCTGCATTCGATCGAGAAACGGCTGGTCTCGCTTTTCGACGGACACGCGCCTCCGCCCATGGCGCCGGGCGTGATCGACGTGGGACGCGAAGCGCCGCGAACCTACATCGCCATTCGCGGCAACTGGGAAAATCCGGGTGACGAGGTGGGTCCGGGCTTCCTCACGGCGCTCGGAGGCGGCGAAATTCCGGAAGCGCCCAAGCTCGCGAGAACGACCTACCGCCGCAAGGCTCTAGCCGAGTGGATTGCGAGCGCCGAGAACCCGCTGACCGCGCGCGTGATGATGAACCGCGTCTGGCAGTATCATTTCGGACAAGGCCTGGTGCGCACGCCGAGCGATTTTGGAACGCGCGCGGGGCGGCCGTCGCATCCGGAACTGCTCGACTGGCTGGCGGCGGAGTTTGTGGATCGCAAGTGGTCGGTCAAGGCGATGCACAGGATCGTCATGAGTTCGGACGCGTACCGCCGCGGCTCGAACCCCGGCGAAGCCGCCCGCGCACGCGATCCGGAAAACCTGCTGCTTTCGCACATGAACAGACGGCGTCTGCAGGGCGACGAAATCCGCGACTCGATTCTTCAGGTCTCAGGCGCTCTGAACCTCAAGATGGGCGGAATTCCGGTGGTTCCGCCGCTTGAAGCCGAGGAGTTGTTCGGCATCATCGGCAAGCCCGAAAGCGCCTGGGTCGTGACTGCGAACGCCGGGGAGCACACACGCCGCAGCGTCTATCTGCTCACCCGGCGCACCTTCAAACAGCCCATGTTTGAAGCCTTCGACGAGCCCGACGGCGTCGCCTCGTGCGCGCGCCGCAACGAGAGCACCACGGCGCCGCAATCGCTCGCGCTGCTAAACGGCCCGTTTCTGCTGAAGCAATCTCGCGCGCTCGGCGAGAAGATACAGTCGGTGGAAGATGCCTGGCTCCGCATCCTCGGGCGCAAGCCGTCGGACGCCGAGCGCGCCGCAGCCGATACGCTCGCAAAACGAAAGGACTGGGATGAGCTGGCCCGCGGACTGATGAATACCAACGAGTTCCTCTATGTCGACTAAACCCATGACTCGCAGAGACCTGTTGTGCAAGACCGGAATGGGCTTCGGCGCCGCCGCGCTCTCCGGCATCCTGGAGGCGGCGAACTCCAATCCGCTCGCCTCGAAAGCGGCGCACGCGCAGGCCAAGGCGAAATCCGTCATTTACCTTTTCATGCACGGCGGTTTCAGCCATGTCGATACTTTCGACCCCAAGCCCGAGCTCACGCGCCGCAACGGCCAGCCGCTCTCGCTCGAACTCGCGAGGACTATCAAGACCAGCTTCATTCACGATCCGTCGAAGGCCATCCTCCGCGGCAGTCCGTGGCAGTTCAAGCCGGGCGGGAAATCCGGCGTTCCGGTTTCCGATCTGTATCCGAACGTGCGCGACCGCATCGACGATATCGCCGTCGTGCGCGGCTGCTACGGCGACGTGTTCGATCACGCGCCCGCCATCTATCTGCGAAATTCCGGATCGCAATTTCCCGGACGCCCGTGTCTCGGCTCGTGGGTCACCTACGGCCTGGGAACGGAGAATCAGAACCTTCCGGCGTTCGTTGTGATGTCGGACGGGTCCACGAAATCCGGCCCGCCGGCCTATGGCGCGGGCTTTCTTCCCGCGGTCTACCAGGGCACCGTTTTCCGCGGCGGCGAGAGCCCGATTCTCTACTTGAGCAATCCGCCGGGCATCACGGACGCCGTGCAAAAAGACACGCTGAGTTTCATCGATAAGGTGGACCGGCTGCACGCCGAATCGCGCGCCGATTCGACCCTTGAAGCGCGCATCGCCTCTTATGAACTCGCCTATCGGATGCAGAGCTCCGCTCCTGAAGCGGTCGATCTGACCAAGGAATCCGAGGCCACCAGGAAACTCTACGGCATCGGCGATCCGCTGACGGACGACTTCGGCCGCAAGTGCCTTCTCGCGCGCCGTCTCGTCGAGCGCGGCGTGCGATTTCTGCAACTCTACTCGGGCACCAACACGGGCGACGATTGGGACCAGGCGCACACCGATCTGGTCGGGTCGCACACGCGCATGGCGGGCAAGACCGACAAACCGATCGCCGGCCTGCTTGCCGACCTGAAAGGGCGCGGGCTGCTCGATTCGACGCTCGTCGTGTTCGGCGGCGAGTTCGGCCGCACTCCGCTCTCGCAAGGCGACACCGGCCGCGATCACCATCCCTACGGCTTCAGCATGTGGCTCGCCGGAGGCGGCGTGAAGGGCGGCCAGGCGCTCGGCTCCACCGACGAATTCGGCGTGCAGGCCGCGGAAATGCGCGTGGATGCGCACGACGTCAACGCCACGCTGCTGCGTTTGATGGGCATCGACCACGAGCGCCTAACTTATTTGTATCAGGGCCGCGGCCAGCGGCTGACCGACGTTCATGGCCAGAACGAGTTCACCCGCAGGCTGACCGCATGACGGTTGGCGGAAACGAGCGAATTCAGGCCCTCTACTGGATCGAAACCGCTTTTCCGCCACAGGATGCCGCCGCCGTCATGGCGGGGGAGCAATCCTCGGGTACGTTTCTGCATGTACCGGGCGAGACGCCCGAGTTGTTGGAACGCGCCGCGGCGCGAGTGGAATCGATCGAACTTTTGGACCCGGTTTCGCAGCCGTCGCTCCCCGGAGCCTCGATTCCCAAGGGTTTGAAGGGCGCTCCCGTTTACCAGCGCGCCCTCGTGCGCGTTTCGTGGCCGCTCGCGAATCCGGGGCCCTCCCTTCCGAATCTCTACGCCACAGTGGCCGGAAACCTGTTCGAGTTGCAGCAATTCTCGGGATTGCGTCTACTCGATATCACGCTCCCCGAAGCGTTCCTCGATGTGTACCAGGGTCCGCAATTCGGAGTCGAAGGCACGCGGCGTCTCTCGGGCGTGACTGCGGGTCCGCTGGTGGGAACCATCATCAAACCGAGCGTGGGCCTTTCGCCCGAAGCCACGGCGGAGAACGCCGCTCAACTCGCCGAAGGAGGGATCGACTTTATCAAGGACGACGAGTTACAGGCCGACGGCCCGAACTGCCCATTCGATAAGCGCGTCGACGCCGTGATGCGCGTGCTGAACGAACACGCCGCGCGGACCGGCAAGAAGCCTATGTTCGCCTTCAACGCCACGGGCGAGATCGACGGCATGCTCCGCCGTCACGACGCGGTTCTTAGCGCCGGGGGCGCCTGTATCATGGTCAGCCTGAACAGCACCGGTCTTCCCGCGCTCGCGAAACTGCGCCGGCATTCGCAGCTACCCATTCACGCGCATCGCAACGGGTGGGGCATTCTGAGCCGGCACCCGGCTCTCGGCCTGAGTTACGTGGCCTATCAGAAATTCTGGCGTCTCGCCGGCGTCGATCACATGCACGTCAACGGCCTGCAAAATAAGTTCTGCGAATCGGACGATTCCGTGATCGCGTCGGCGCGCGAGTGCCGTACGCCGATGTTCGCGCGGCCCGGCCGCGGCTGCGAAGTGATACCCGTGTTCGCCTCCGGACAGTGGGCGGGACAAGCGCCGGAGACGTTCCGCCGGCTGGGCTCGACCGATCTGATCTACGCCTGCGGCGGCGGCATCATGGCGCATCCCGGCGGCGTCGCTTCCGGCGTTCGCGCCATCCGGCAGGCTTGGGACGCGGCGGTGGCGGGACGTTCGCTTGAAGACGCGGCGCGCGAACACGTCGAGCTGAAGCAGGCGCTGGAGAAGTTCGGGAAGTGATTCCGCCCGGCTTGATCCTCACGTACTACGGGGACGATTTCACGGGTCCCACCGATGTGATGGAAGCGCTCGCGGGTGAGGGCCTGGAAACCGTGCTCTTTCTCGACGTGCCCACGTCCGGGCAGCTCGCCCGCTTTCCAAATGCGCGCGCCGTGGGCGTGGCGGGCGAAAGCCGCAGTAAGAGTCCTGAATGGATGTCCGCGAATTTGCCGCGAATTTTTGGAGGCCTGAAACGTCTCGGCGCTCCGCTCTGCCATTACAAAGTCTGTTCGACTTTCGACAGCACGGCTCAGGTGGGCAGCATCGGACGCGCCATCGACGAGGGCCGGAGCGCATTCGGCGGGACCTGGACGCCGGTCGTGGTGGGCGTTCCGCTCCTCAAGCGCTACGTGGTGTTCGGCAACCTGTTCGCCGCGGGCGGCGACGGCATTCACCGCATAGACCGGCACCCCACTATGTCGCGGCATCCTTCGACGCCGATGGACGAGGGCGACCTGCTCCTGCACCTTGCGCGCCAGACGGCCCGGAGCATCGCTCTGTTCGATATCCTCGACCTGCGGGCGTCCGATTCCGATTCGCGGTTTCGCGAAATGCTCGGCCGCGATCCGGATGTCGTGCTCTTCGACGGGCTCGACGACGCGTCGCTCGCAGCCGCCGGACGCCTCATCTGGAGGCACCGCGGCGAGCCGCAATTCGTCGTGGGATCGTCGGGAGTGGAGTACGCTCTGCTCTCCTGGTGGCGGGCAAAGGGCGTCCTTCCCGCACCGGTTGAGTTTCCGAACGTGGGCCGCGTGGATCGTATTGTGGCCGTCTCCGGAAGCTGTTCGCCGGTCACCGCGAGCCAGATCCGGTGGGCGGGCGCGAACGGGTTTGGAATAATCGCCCTGAACGTCGACGCTCCGGATGACGTCGACGCCATCGAGGGCGCGATGACGTTCCTCGAGGCCGGCCGAAGCGTGGTCTTGCACACGGCGCTGGGGCCGGACGATCCGGGACTGCGCCGGGCCATGACGCCCGAATCGAACGAGCGGCTCGGGGCGCGCCTGGGCGGGATTCTACGGGAATTGATCGCCGGCTCCGGAGTCCGCCGCGCGGTGGTGTGCGGCGGCGACACGTCGGCGCGCGCGGGAAGGCAACTTGGCATCCACGCGTTGACCATGCGCAAGCCGCTCGCCCCGGGTTCGCCGCTCTGCCGCGCCTGGGCGGACGATCCGGTTTTCGACGGTCTCGAAATCGCGTTCAAGGGCGGACAGGTAGGCGGCGAAGATTTTTTCGGCCTGGTTCAGAACGGGGGAGCAAAACGTACATGACGTCAGTGGCATTGATGGGAGCGGGCGGCAAGATGGGTTTGCGTCTCGCGGACAACTTGAAGGATTCGGGCTTTGCGCTTCGCTGTGTCGAGATCGCGGACCGCGGCAAGGCTGCGCTCGCCGGACGCGGACTTGCCGCGATGACCGCCGAAGAAGCGCTCGACGGCGCGGACGTCGCGATTCTCGCCGTGCCGGACAACCGCATCGGCCGGATCGCGCACGGGATTTCGCCGCTACTCAAGCCGGGCGCGATGGTCGTGGTTCTAGACGCGGCCGCGCCTTACGCGGGCGAGCTTCCGAAGCGGGACGACCTCTCGTACTTTATCACTCACCCGTGCCATCCGCCCGTCTTCAGCGACGAAACCGAGCCGAAGGCGCAGCGCGATTTCTTCGGTTGCGAGTACGCGAAGCAGCACATCGTTTGCGCGCTGATGCAGGGGCCGGAGGAGCACTACGCGCTTGGCGAAGCGGTGGCGCGCGAGATCTATAAGCCGGTGATGCGTTCGCACCGCTGCACGCTCGAGCAGATGGCGATTCTCGAGCCGGTGCTCTCGGAAACGGTGCTCGCAACGTGTCTGACCGTGATCGGGCAGGGGATGGACGAGGCCGTGCGCCGTGGCGTGCCGCGCGAGGCCGCGCGCGATTTCCTGCTGGGCCACATGCGCGTCGAGCTCGCGATCGTCTTTCAGGAAAAGGAAGGCGCGGTTTTTTCCGATGGCGCGCTGAAAGCGATCGACGCCGCCATGCCGAAGCTGTTCCGCCCGGACTGGAAGAAGGTCTTCGAGCCGGAGGAGCTGGAGCGGAGCATCCGGGAAATCACGCAAACGTAGTGCGTGAACCGGCTGTGCCGCCTATTCTCCGGCAAGGTGACGCCGGACCAGGATGCCGAGCCCGTCTATTCGCCGCTGCTTCCATTCAGCGATTTCAAGAACTCCTTGAGCGCACCGGCGCATACCGCCTATCCAGTTCTGGCCTACTAGACATGGCGTCATAAGTACTTGCGTATTGTACGGGAACGTGGTCTGCTGGAAACATGAGACCACTGATAATATCCGGCGCCACTTCTGTATTGGGTTTGCAACAAGAGATTCAGCGGTCTGAGGAGGCGCGGTACGACCACCGACTGCACGGTGTCCTGTTGGTGGCGCAGGGCATGACGTGCCCGGAGGTGGCGCGTCTGCTGGGCGACGCGCCGCGTTCACTTGAGAATTGGGTTCACCGCTTCCAACAGCGGGGACTGGCCGGATTGACCGAAGGTGAACGATCCGGACGTCCCAGCCGGTTGGACGAAAAGCAGGTGAAAGTAATCAATCGGGTCTTGCGGGCGAAGCCGAGTGACGCCGGAATGCGGGTCGATCTCTGGGATGGTAAGACTCTGTCGGCGTGGATCGAAACGACCTATGGAATCCAACTGGGCGTGCGCCAATGCCAGCGATTGTTCCGGCAGTTCGAGTTCCGTCTCCGCAAGCCTCGTCCGGTCTTGGCCGGAGCAGATCCAGTGCGGCAGAAGAAGCATAAAAAGCTTCCTCGCTGTTTGTAGTGGGTTGCGGCGGGACCGAGCGACGTGTAGTGGGCATAGCTTGGGTATAGCCTGTGGTGTTGACTCAACGGCGGGCGTAGCCCGCTCGCGGAGGCTTTTGCTTGGCAAGGGACCATTTCCCCAATTCA
>CAMDED010000087.1 GCA_945893365.1 Candidatus Sulfopaludibacter sp. SbA3
TCAATCCGCTCGATTCGTACTCCGCAACTACCTGCTCGACCTCTTGCCGGCTCCGCCGTCGCCGTACTGCGCAAACCTGTTCTTCATTCATGCCCCTACTTCATCACTAAACTCACCACCCGAACAGATGGTTTCCTCTGACGCTTACAGTTAGAACCATGCCGGGAGCGCGCCGAGCGATCGCAAACACTAATGAAGGAGCGCTTGGTGCGCGCGAAAGAGGCGAGCGGATGACAGACAACCGGCCAACGCGGAGTTGCTCCAGGCATTGCCGCGACTACTCCAACCGGCCGGCCTTCCCCTTTTGCCGCGATGGACGAAGTTCCGGGCGCCTGCCGGCGTTGCGGAGCCGTACCGGGTTTCTTTCCTTCCGATCCATCTGGTCTGTCGGCCTTCGAACCGGGATCGGATCCGAACAAAGGAGCCGTACGGATCTTTCACGAAGCGGTCAAGGGCGGATTCGTGAACCTCGGAGGCTGTGCATCCGTGCCGCCGGGGAAGACTTCCGGACCAAGCTCACTGCCGTGGGCAGGCGTTCGATTGCCGCTCGCGCCCGCGGCAAAGGGCCTCTGAGCCGCCCTAAAATGCGCAGCCATGGCGTCCAAATGAACCTCCATCGCCTCACGCGCCTTCGCCGGATTTCGCTTCGCTAGGGACACAAAAATGACTTGGTGCTGAACGAGCGCCTCGGCCGCGACGAACGCGTGCTGCCCGAGAGATGTGCGCACCCATTGCTGCATCAGATTCCGGATCAGATGAAGTGAGTTCAAGAGTATGCGGTTGTGGCCCGCCTGCCCTATTGCGATATGAAAAGCGATATCCGCTTCCAGAAACTTTCCCGGACTCTCGATCGCCGTTTCCATCGTATCCAGATGAATGCCGATTCGTTGAAGGTCGTCCGGTGTCGAGCGGACGGAAGCCAGTCCGGCCAATTCCACTTCGATCAGCTTCCGCGCTTCAATGAGTTCTTCCGCTTCGGTAACACCGCTTCCGGCAATCGCCCACAACAGGGGATGAGACAGAAAATCCGAGCGCTGGCAAATAAAGGTTCCTTCGCCCACTCGCATTTCGATCATGCCCAGGATCTCCAATGCCTTCATCGCCTCCCGTAGGGATGAACGTCCCACTCCCAGCTTTTGGCAGAGTTCCCGCTCCGGCGGAATCCGGTCCCCTTCCCGCCAATCGCCGTTGACCACGTGGTCGACCATCTTTCGACAAATGTCCGTGGTGAGGTTGCTGCGCGGTACCGCTCTAAGGAAATCTTCAGGCAAGCATGTATTGTACCCGAAGCACGGTCTGATGGTGTGATGTCGGCCCGAACCCGATATCTGGAAAGGGGCCGGAAGGCGAAGGCCGGCGGAACCTCGAACGGGCCTTAACTGGCCGCGTTTCCATCGCTCGCTGGCTGGCTGGCGTAGACTGCGTTCGGTAACCTCTTTGCGTCGTCAACAGCGAAGAATTATCATCCGGCCCAGACCCGGGAACGGAAGAACGACATCATCCACGACGGCTTCGCCCTTGACAAACGGCCACTTACCTCGTGGATCTCGCCTTCGGGCGATACCATCATCGGATTGTTCGACGGATTGGAGCCGTTGCCATTGTATTGCCAAATCTTTGTTTCTTTGCGCGGCGCGACGGCGGCCGGTTCGGGTCTCATCGTATGATGTCGGCAGGAACCGCGCTCCAAGGAGCGGGAGGCAACGCCAATAGACAAAGGGACCACATTCAGTAGGGCAGGCGCGAGGTCCTTGTCCCTGCGCCGCCGTTACCGAGGACCGGCATGCCACAATCCCCGGCGGATCCGGGCCGGGATCTCGCGGCGTCGCCACGATGCTAAAATCGTTGAGAGGGTTTCCACCTATGAGGGCTATCGCCCCAGACGCACAGAATCCGCTTTCGGGCCTCGGCCAATGGGACGACGCCGTGCGCGAGCGTTACGTCGCCAACCGTAAGAAAGAAGAATTCCGTCGGCACACTGACGAAGCACCCTCCGTCGTTCGTGAATTCTATCGCCTCAACCACACCTTTCAGACCGTCGATTTCGTGCGAGCAAAGAAGCGGGAGTACACGCCGCTTCAGAAGCGCCGGATGAGCGTTTGGGAGGCGATGGACTACCTCAACACTCTGGTCGACGACAGCGATCCGGACACGGATTTATCGCAGATCCAGCACTTGATGCAGACCGCCGAGGCGGCGCGCCGCGAAGGGCGTCCGCGCTGGTTCATTCTCAGCGGCCTGGTTCACGACCTTGGCAAGATCCTCTGTCTGTTCGGCGAACCGCAGTGGGCGGTGGTCGGCGACACGTTTCCCGTGGGCTGCGCCTGGTCGGACAAGGTCGTCTATCCGCAATTCTTCGCCGCGAATCCGGATGCGAAGATACCCGAATATCAAACCCGGAACGGCATCTACACCGAAGGCTGCGGTCTCGACAACGTGGATCTCTCCTGGGGACACGACGAATACATCTACCACGTGTGTAAACCCTACCTGCCGGAAGAGGGGCTGTACATGCTGCGGTATCACTCCTTTTATCCGTGCCACCAGGAAGGAGCGTACCGGCAACTGATGAACGCGCGCGACCGGGAGATGTTCTATTGGGTGCGCGAGTTCAATCGGTACGATTTGTACTCGAAGGGTGAATCGAAGCCCGATGTCGAGGCGCTTCGGCCATACTACGAGAAGCTGATCGCGGAGTTCTTTCCGCCGCAACTAAGCTGGTAGGGGAGGGGGCAATGAGATTTGCACTCGCCGCCGCGGTTCTTCTCGCGCTCGCGCCCGCGGCGGAAAAGCGTTCCGTTCAGGTCGATGCTTCCCAAGTGAAGTGGGTCGCAATGAATCTGCCCGGCGTGCCGGCCGGGTTGCAGCAGCGCCTGCTGCATGAGAACAAGCGGAACAAGCTGACCTCCGCGCTCGTCCGCTTCCCAAAGGGTTTCCGCGAGCCGCGGCACTACCACACCACTTGCGGACACTCGATGTACATCCTCAAGGGAAAGCTGAAGTCGCCGGACGGCGACCTCACGCCCGGAACGTTCAGCTATGCCGCGGTTAACGAACGCCATGGCCCCTTCTTCGCCGAGGAGGAGACCGAGTTTCTGTTCTACACCGACGGTCCGTTCGATTTCTTCGTCGAAAACGGCAAATAGCGCAGCGCCGCTGTGCTATTTTCCGATTGATGGACATTTCCACTTTCAGCTTCCCCACGACCATCCGGTTCGGCCCCGGGGCGTCCTCCGAGCTTCCCGCGGAACTTGCGCGATTCGGCGTTTCGAGACCTCTGCTCGTCACCGATGCGGGCCTCAGCCGGACGTCCGTATTTGAGCGCATTCATTCCCTCGTTCCGCACGCCGCCGTGTTCAGCGCAGTCGACCCGAATCCAACCGAAAGAAATGTACTGGGTGGCGTCGAGGCGTACCGCGCGGCGGGTTGCGACGGAATTATCGGGCTCGGCGGCGGTTCACCGCTCGACGCGGCGAAAGCCATCCGTCTCAAGATCACACACAACCTGCCACTTGAGGATTACGACGACAACATTAACGGCGGCAGCAGGATTGGCCCTAATCTCCCTCCCTTCGTGGCGCTTGCCACAACGTCGGGCACGGGAAGCGAAGTAGGGCGCTCGGCCGTAATCACCCTTGCGCGCACCAATCGCAAGACCGTGATCTTCAGTCCGCACCTGATCGCCGGCGTCGTACTGAACGACCCGGAGCTCACGCTCGATCTTCCACCTCAGATCACGGGAGGCGCCGGCATGGACGCCTTTACGCATAATGTCGAAGCCTACATTGCCAAAGGCTTCCACCCGATATGCGACGCGATCGCGCTCGGCGGCGCGAGGCTCTGCTGGGACAACCTTCCGGCCGTCATGGCGAACCCCCGCAGTCTCGAAGCCCGCGCCAACATGATGATCTCCTCCATGATGGGCGCGATCGCATTTCAAAAGGGACTGGGCGCGGCTCACTCGCTCGCGCACCCGCTTTCGACGGAGTTCGGCATGCATCACGGGACGGCAAATGCCGTGGTTCTGCCCTACGTACTTGCATTTAACA
Source organism: Candidatus Sulfopaludibacter sp. SbA3 (assembly GCA_945893365.1). Classification (GTDB taxonomy): domain Bacteria; phylum Acidobacteriota; class Terriglobia; order Bryobacterales; family Bryobacteraceae; genus SYKU01. The sequence continues at coordinate 4,050 of CAMDED010000087.1, forward strand.
GGCCAGCCGTGGGTAGCCGGCTCGACGAACTCGCCGCTCAGTTTGGCGGGGGCGATATTGTTGCGCGCGTGCACGATCTCAACCGGATCTCACTCGTCAAGCCCCGCCTTCGCGACTATGGAATTCCGGAGGCGGCGCTGCCGGCCCTCGCCGCGAAGGCGATGGAGGATGGATGTCATCGGTCCAATCCGCGCCCCTGCGCGGAGACCGATCTGCTGGCCCTCTACCGCGAAGCGCTATGATCCGGCAAGCGCTATAATCTGGTAGGAGCTTCGCCGTGTGGCATCGGATTTTCATTTTCGCCGTCCTCTTTACGATAGTGTTGGGCGCAAAGACGAAGAAGACTCCCGTCGGCGTCGCGGAAGATGACGGCGCAACCGTTTCCGCCACCCTCCTCTCCGAGGAGGAGCTCAAGGAAAAGCTCGGCTCGAATCTGGGCGGCTTCTACGTGGTGATCGAGGTAACGGTATCGCCGAAAACGAAGCCCTACACGATCAGCCGCGACGACTTCCTTCTTCGCACCGATCGCGACGGCGAGAGATCGAAGCCCTTCGCGCCAACTCAGATCGCTGGTAAAGGCGCGCTGATCGTCTCGCAGACCGGCGGCGGACGCGGCATCATGGGCGACAACAACGGACCCATCTGGGGCGGCTATCCGGGGGGCGGACGCCCGCAGCGGATAGGCGGAGATGGCGGCGGCAGCTCCAGTGAATCGGAGACGCAGACCAAGGTCGTCAAAGGCCAGGACAAAGAGAATCCGGTTCTTGCGGCGCTTACCGCGCGAATTCTCCAGGAAAAGGAGGTTCAAGGGCCTCTGACCGGTCTGCTCTACTTCGCCATGGAGCCCAAGCAAAAGCCGAAAGAACTCGAACTGATCTATACGACGCCGGCAGGCAAGCTGAACCTGAGATTCCGGTAGAGCTAAACGCGCAACTCCCCTTGCTCATCCGGGTACAATGAGCGAATGGTCAGAACACAAACAGTCTTGGATTCCTGGAAGACGATTCGGAACGACACCGCGCAGGCGGTGGAAGATTTCCCCGCCGGCGATCTCGATTTTCGAGCCACTCCCGACCTGATGACGTTCAGGGAACTCGCCCTGCACTGTCTCGACGCGGGACACGCCCTCACGGGGGCGATGCTCGCCGGCATCGACAATATGGCCGTGCCCGAGTTTCGCGAGATGATGTCCAAGTACGTGTACGGCCTGCCTGCCGACGCCGACCAGAGCTCTATCGCCAACGCCCTTCGCGGGGCCATTGAAACGCGCGTGGCCGAACTCGCCGCCAAGCCGCCTGAATATTTCTCGGAGATGATGACTCGCTTCGACGGCCAGCAGGTCACACATCTCGAAATGATTCAGTTCGTCAAGGAACACGAGTTGACGCACCGTTCGCAGATGTTCATGTACCTCAGGCTGAAAGGCGTCGTCCCCGCAACCACGCGCCGGCGCCAGGCAAAGAAATAGGCAGGGTTGCCGTTCGGCCGCGGTTCCCGCGAGTGGACCCGGATGACGGAATCCCGCTTGCGTTTCCCGGGGCGGTTTTCGTACATAATAGTTGGTTTGGAGGCGGATTCATGGTGATTTGTCCGGAATGCGACAGCGCGATCGACGTCGAGGAAGAGGATATCGACGAGGGTGAAACGATCAGTTGCGCCGAGTGTGGAACTGATCTGAAAGTGGTGGGCGTCAAGCCGCTCGAACTGGAGGCCGAAGACGAGGACGAAGAGGAAGATGAGGAAGATGGCATAGACGACGATGACGACGACGACGATGAAGAGGAAGCCGAAGAAGAGGAAGACTGGAAGTAGCTTTCCGCTGCTCCTGCTGATTCTCGCAGGAACGCTCGCCGCGTTCGGCGCCGCAAAGAGCAAACAGACCGAATTTGCACTAATCGCGGGATCCGTCTTCCGCGAGCCTGGCTTCTCCGTACGCGGAGCCGAAGTCGTGATCCTGCCCGACGCGGCCGGAAAAAAGCTGAAGGTCAAGAGAATGCAGACCATTACCGACGGGCGCGGCGAGTTCGTCTTTCGGGTGCCCGCTGCTCCGGCGGGATATACTGTGAAAGTCAAGGCTGCGGACCTGGTTCCGCAGGAAAAGCCGGTTTCAATCCAGGGTGATGAGCGAGTCGATGTGACTTTCCTGCTGGCGCCCGCGTCTAAGTAATTGGGAGATGTCAACGTGATCCGCAAACTAGCTCTGTTGTCCCTTGTGGCCCTTCTGGCCGCTGTGTCCCTCGCCGCCCAAGGCAAGAAGAAGGGCGAGGATGAGAAAGTCCGCATGGTGCACGGCACGGTGACGGACGCCGAGGAACAGACGGTCGCGGGGGCCGTTGTGCAGCTCAAGAACACCAAAACGCTTCAGATTCGTTCTTTCATTACGCAGGAGCACGGAACGTACTCCTTTCACGGGCTTGACAAGAACCTTGACTACACCCTGAAGGCAGAGTACCAGGGAGCCGCCAGCCCCGTGAAGACGCTCAGCACGTTCGACAACCGTCCAAAGCCTGTGATCAATCTCCAGTTGGGACCGAAGAAATGAGGCTGCGGTTGGCTCTGCCCTTACTCGCTTGCGTGCCGTTGTTCGCGCAGCAAGCCGGCATCGGGACAAAACTCGGAGATTTCGCGCTGGCGGATCTCGACGGAAAGACAACACCGGTTGCCGTCTCAGGCGGAGTGACGGTGGTTGTTTTTATCTCGACGCGGTGCCCGATCTCGAACGACTACCACGAACGCATGAACGGTGTCTATGCGGACTATCGTGCGCGCGGAGTGCGATTCTACTTCGCGAACGCGAACGCGAACGAACCCGTGGCGGAAATGCGCGCGCACGCGAAAGAGGCCGGGTTCGGTTTCCCCGTTTTCAGGGATGCCGGCAACGTGGTTGCAGATCGTTTAGGCGCGACGCACACCCCGGAGTCGTTCGTCATCGACTCGTCCGGAGTCCTGCGTTATCACGGCTACATTGACGACGCCCGTAACCCCGCGCGCGTCCGCAACTCCGGTCTGCGCGCGGCGCTTGACGCGGTGCTTTCCGGCGTCGCGGTGGAAAAATCCGAAACCAAAGCGTTTGGATGCACGATCAAGCGCGCGCGGGGAGTGAGCTAGCGTGCGTTTCGCGGCGCCGCTTCTCCTGTTCTCGGCCGCTCTTTTCGCCGATGTCCTGACGCCGCTTGACGAAGCGGGCTACAAGAGCCTCCTTGCCTCGAAAAAAGATAAGGTAGTGCTGGTCGATTTCTGGGCCACCTGGTGCGCCCCCTGCAGGGCTGAGATGCCCGCGCTGGCCGCGATTGAGTCGAAGCTCCGGTCCAAGGGCTTTGTGCTCATCACGGTTTCGGCGGACGAACCTGAGGCCGAAGCGGATGCGCTGAGACTCCTTCTGAAAAACAACGTCGCGCCGCCAGCCTACGTCAGGCGCGCGAAGGATGACGAGAAATTTATTAATTTCGTGGATCCGAAGTGGAGCGGCGCGCTACCTGCCCTTGTCCTTTACGACAAGACGGGCAAGAAAGTGAAGCTCTTCGTCGGCGAGACCCACGCCGATGAAATCGAGCGCGAAATCCGCAAGCTCCTGTAGGGCAACGCCGGTATTGAAGCGCTCAACAAGCTCGGGCCGGAATGAAACAACTGTTGCAGTCGGCAGCCGGTGGCATACGAGGCCGGTTCCGGCCGCGATCCCGCGGCGCTACCAGCCGATCCGCGTCAAGCCGCGAACGGAATCGAAATGCTGGTCGCGGCTTATCAGGGGCAAGGAATGCTGCAGAGCCAGCGCCGCGATCCAGAGATCGTTCGCCGCGGTATCGGGCGGCCCTTGCGCTTGAGCTCGTCCCGCACCTCCGCCGCATTTCCAAGCAGTCTCCTGATTCACCGCGAGGACTCGGAAGGCAGCCAATCCGCCAGCCACCGCTCATACGCCAGCCGTTGACGCGACTGCCGAATACCGAACCTGAATTCTCCCAGCACGATCACCGGCGCGGCGATTTCAGTGGCTTCGCGAAGGACTGGCTCGAGCGTCGAGTCGCCGTCCGCAATTGACGACAACCCGTTGGTATCGAGAATCACTTCCAGTCCTCCGGCTCAATCCGGCCGAACTCCCTCTCGATGATCCGATTGAGCCTCACGGTCTCTTTGTGCAAGCTTCGCAGCTTGCCAAAGCCCTGCATCCACGGCTTCTCGCGAGCGCCGGCCATGAGTTTGTCCGAAAGCGCTTCCGTTACCAAAGCTCGCAACGAAATCCCCCTCTCGGCGGCCGCCGATTTCGCCCGCCGAAAAAGTGCATCGGGAATCTCGAGAGTGGTCTTCACGAACCCATTTTCCCAGATGTGGGAGTAAGGGTGACCTCCGCCGTCCGATCTCGTCCTACCCGCGCGGCCGGCTCCTCCCTTCCTTCTTGTACTTCTCCAACAACTGCGTCAGGCGCTTCACTATATCCGGCCTGCGCTCGTACAGGCTCTCCATTTCCCCTGGGTCGCTTTCCAGGTTGTATAGCTGTCCCTCGGGATCCTGCGGCGATCCTTGGCTGCTCCATCCGCCCGATCCGCGCCCAAGCACAAGCTTCCATGGACCCTGCCGGACGGCGAAAGTACCTTCGATCGAATGATGAATCACAGCTTCTCGAATCGGCTTTCCGCCCGCCGTCCCGAGCAGCGCCGGCAGAATGCTGTAACTGTCCTCCCCCGCGCCATCGGGCAACTTCGCGCCCACGATCTCCGCGCACGTCGCCATCAGATCGCCCAAACAGATCAACTCGGCGCTCACCGCTCCCGCCTTGATCTTTCCCGGCCAGCGCGCAAGGAACGGTTCACGATGCCCGCCGTCCCAGGCGTCGCTCTTGCGTCCGCGCCACGGTCCGTTCGGCCGGTGATCGAATTCCGTCATCACCGGATTCGTCGACCCGTTGTCGCTCGTCATGATGAGCAGGGTATTCTCCGCAAGCCGGTTGCGATCAAGAGCCTTCATGATCTCGCCGAGCGTCCAGTCGGTCTGCACCACAAAGTCCCCGTAATCGCCCGCTGCGCTCTTACCCTTGAACTGCTCCGCCGGCACGACCGGCGTGTGGGGCGACGTGAGAGGGAAATACAGGAAGAACGGCTGCGACGGATTCTTCCCGCGCGCATCGACATACTCCACCGCCTTCCTCGTCAGGGTGGGCATCACGTCCACCGTGCGGAAACCGGGCTCGCGCACGCCCGCGCGGACCGCGCCTTGTTTTTCCATGTAGGCCGTGGGTGCGCCTGCAGCGCTGTCGCCATCGATGTAGACGTACGGCGGCATGTCGAGCGACGCGGAGATCCCGAAGTACCGGTCAAACCCATAGCTTCGCGGTCCGCGCTTGACTGGCGCGGCGAAATCGATGTTCGATTCCTCCGTTCCAGCCGGCGGATTCCTCAGCGTCCACTCCATGCCCAGATGCCACTTGCCCACGCAGCCGGTGTGATACCCGTGGCGCTTGAGCAGCGCGGGAACCGTAAGGCGCCCCTCCTCGATCAGCGGTTCCGAGTACCCCAGCAACACGCCGCGCTTCAGCCGCGTGCGCCAGCAATAGCGCCCCGTCAGAATCCCGTAGCGTGTCGGCGTGCATACCGCCGAGCCCGAATGCGCGTCCGTGAACCGCATGCCCTGCGCCGCCAGCGCGTCCATGTTCGGCGTCGGAATCTTCTGCGATCCGTAACAGCCGGGGTCGCCGTAGCCCAGATCGTCGGCAAGAATAAACACGATGTTCGGCTTACTCCGCTCCGGCTTCCCCTGACTTTCGGCCGCCCACGCGGCTGCCCCCATTCCGAGGGTCTTCAGGCACGTTCTTCTGTCCATGCGAATCCTCCGATGTCCGGTTCAGTCTACGATGCCACCCGAAAATCCTTCAACTGCGCCGCCCAGGTTTGATATCCACGCGCGGCGGACCAAGCATCCTCCTCAAAGCCGAGCGCGGCGTCGATCCGGCATCCCGCGCTCAACTCGCCGCATCGGCCGGCGAAGTTCCACGCTTTGACGGAAAACGTCCGGCCGCATTGCCGCAACAGGAGCCTCAGGTGCTTCTCCTTCCACACGACGGGCGGCCCGGCGAGTTCAATGTTGTACGCCGCGAACAGCGGCGCCGGGTTCCCGGAACCGAACGGGCCCAGGCTCAGAATGCCGTTGACCGATCGCTCGTTCACCTCGGAGAACTCCACGCGCGCGTCGATCTCGAGCGTACTCACGAAGTCTTCCGGCGTAAGCCGCGCTCCGGCGTACGCATTGAAGCGCTCCCGGAACTCGTCCACGCGGTCCGCGGGCATGGTGAGTCCAGCGGCGTGTTCGTGGCCGCCAAACTGCGTAAACAAGTCCGGCATGGATTCCATGGCTTCGAGCAGGTGAAACGCCGCAATGCTTCGCCCCGATCCGCGCGCGAGGCCCGCCTCGGGATCGACGCTCAGCACAAACGCCGGGCGGTGGTGCCGCTCCACCATGCGGCTGGCGACGATTCCCAGCACTCCGCGATGCCACCCCTTCCCGGCAAAGACAAGCGCGGCGTGAGCGTCCGTTACCGGAGCGCTGACGCATTGTTCCACAACCGATTGCACGATCGCCGCTTCCGCCGCCTGCCGCTCCTCATTCAACGCATGCAGATCGGCCGCGATCCGGCGCGCCGTCGCCGGGCTTTCGGTCAGGAACAGTTCAATCGCCTGCATCGCCGTATCCATGCGGCCCGCCGCGTTGACGCGCGGCGCGATCCGAAACGCCACCTGCCCCGCGGTCGGCGCCGTTCCCGCCGGAAACCCGGCGACGTCGAGCAGCGCGCGCAGACCCGGATTTCGCACCGCTCCCAGCCCCTTCAGACCGTGCTTGACGATGATCCGGTTCTCGCCCGTCAGCGGCACCACATCCGCCACCGTGCCGATCGCCACGAGCTTCAGGAACGATTCAAGAACGCGTGCGAGCTTCTCCGCCGGCCATCCAAGGGTGGTCAGCAGCGCCTGCACAAGCTTGAACGTCACGCCCACGCCGCAGAGATTTTTTTCGGGATAAAGGCAATCCCTCCGGTTCGGGTTGAGCACGGCAAGCGCCGGCGGGAGTTCCAGGTCCGGCAGATGATGATCCGTGATGATGACGTCGATGCCTAGCGCCGACGCGCATTCCACCACTCTCGCCGCGCGAATCCCCGTGTCCACGCTGACGATCAGCCGGATGCCTTGCTCCGCCGCGGCTTCCACCACCTCGGGCCGCATGCCGTAGCCGTCGCGCAGCCGGTGCGGTACGTGGAAACCGGCCACGCCGCCGGCCATCTCGATGCACTTCTTCAGGATCACCACTGACGTAATTCCATCCACGTCGTAGTCCCCGTAGATAAGCACGCGCTCGCGCGCAAAAATCGCCCGTCTCAGCCGCGCCACGGCATCGTCGAGTCCGCTGAGCGCGGAAGGGTCGTGCAGATCCGCAAGCGAGGGATGTAAAAAGCGTTCGGCGTCCGCGGCGTTTCGGATGCCCCGCCGCGCCAACACCCTAGCGGCGGGCAGGCCGATGGAGAGAGCCGCGTCGAGAGCGCGCGCTTCGCCGTCGTTGTCCTCGGGAAGCAGCCAGCGCGTTTCCGTCAATTGTTCGAAAAGTACGGACCCATCGATTCCGGTTCCTCGTCGTCGGGCGAGTTGTCATCGATCTCATCGGAAAGATCCATGAACTCCCGATACCACGAAGCAATCAGATCGAAGGTGTAGAAGCGGGAGCCGTGATCGAACGCCAGAACGATCACGCAGGTCTGGCCCTCGTGTCCGCTGAACGCGCGAAGCCGCCGCTCAAACTGGCGCCGCGCTTCGCGGGGGATCTCCGTGTCGGTCAGGCGGCCCAATTCGTCTTCAATCTCGTCGGCCTCGAATTCACGGTGCGCGAAGTAAATGAGAATCGCGCCCGCCTTACGGGCTACCTTCAGAAACATCTGGTAGTCGGGATATTGCTTTTCGTCCCAATCGACGGAGCCCATGGCGTCGAGCGCACCGATCTCTCCGTGAAAGACGGCGAAGCCGGCCGCGTCCAGTTGCGCTGGAAGTTCGTTCTTCAGAGTGTCCAGATTCATTTACGTTCCTACCAAAATATCGAACTCGCCCGCCAAGTCCCGCGCCGATGGCGTCACGATCGTCTTCGGACCGATGAATATCTTGCGCGAATGTTTTATCGCCTCGCGGACGTCGAATTCGCAGACGAAGTCGACCACGGTGGGAGCGCTTGGAGCGGCGGGGACCGGGGCCGCCGGAGGCTTCGTCTCAGTCGCGGCGGCCGGTCCGCAACCGCACGACGCGCCTGTTTGCACCCCCGCCTGCTCCGGCGCCCTTCCGGACTTGCGAGCCGCAAGAAAGCGGTCCACTACGCCGGCAGACACGCCAAGCGGAGCGCTCGCCGGCGTCTGTGCGGGACTTGCGGCGGCAATGCCCCGCTTCTGTAAGTACTTCTCCACCGCGCGCGCCACCGTCTGGCGGTCCGCTCCAGCCGCGCGGCTTGCGCTTTCCGACGGCATCTCGAACGCCTCCTCCGCCTTGCGCACCGCGTATGCCAGGCGTTTGATGTTGATCAGGTGCTGCGGACCTATATTGTCGCTTGTGATATTCCCCGCCGCCGCCCCGCAGCCGAGCGTCATCGCCGGGAACACATTCGTCGTGATCCCGGTCGAGCCCTGCGGCGTCGGCGTGTTCACCAGCACCCGCATCGCCGGCATCTCAAGCGCGTAGCGCCGGATCTTCGCGTCGTCCTGCGAGTAAATGCCGCACGTGTGGCCCAGCCCTCCAAAACGAAGAATGCTTCTGCAAATCCCGACGCACGCGTCGAAATCCTTCATGAAGTACACTGACAGCACCGGCGACAGCTTCTCCGCCGAGAGAGGATGCTGTTTGCCTACGCCTTCAAGCTCCACCACCAGGATCGGCGTATCCTCGGGAACTTCGAACCCCGCCATCCGCGCGATCTTCGGAGCCGCCTGGCCCACGCACTTCGGATTCACGGTCCAGTTCGGCGTCAGCAGCAGCTTCGCCAGCGCGTCTTTCTGCTCCGGCGTGCAGAAGTAGGCCTTCGCCTTCTTCAACTCCGCGAGAATCCGGTCCTTCAGGACGTCTTCGGCCACCAGCGCCTGCTCGCTCGAACACACCGTCCCGAAGTCGAAGGACTTTCCGATGACGATCTTCTCCACGGCTTCGGCCACATCCGCCGTCCGCTCGACGAGTACGGGCACGTTGCCCGGTCCCACGCCAAACGCCGGCTTGCCGCTCGAGTATGCCGCCCGCACGATGCCCGAGCCGCCAGTCGAGAGAATCACGCCCGTCCGTTCGTGCTTCATGAGCGCATTCGTGCCGTCAAGCGTGGCATTGCCGATGCACTGCATGATATCTTCGGGCGCACCCGCTTCAACCGCGGCCCCGTAGAGCAGACTCGCCGTTTCACAGGTGCATCGCTTTGCGCCCGGATGCGGGCTCAGCACCACCGCGTTCCCCGCCTTGAGCGAAATCAGACTCTTGTAGATCGCGGTCGAGGTAGGATTCGTCACCGGCAGAATCGCCGCAATCACGCCCACGGGCACGCCGATCTCGACCACTCGCTCTTCCGGAAGCTCCCGCAGAATCCCGACCGTCTTCATGCCGCGCATGCGCCGCGGAAGGAGGTCGGCGCACAACAGGTTCTTTGCAAGCTTGTCGCGCGCGTTGCCGTAGCCCGTTTCCTCGACGGCCAGCTCCGCAAGCCGCAGCGCATGCGCCCGCGCCGTTTCCGCCATGTGTTCGACGATGGCGTCAATCCGCTCCTGCCCGTAGGAGAGATATTTCTGCCAGGCCGCGTAGGCCTTGTCGACTTTTGTGCGGACTTCCTGAATCGAAACCAGGTCCTTGTCTGCGAGCTGGTCCTGAGTCCCTTGAGCCATGAACCCCTATCCGACGGACTTCGTGCCTTTGCTGTTCGCGCCGGGCAGGACCTTTTCGACTTCCTCGTGGGGCCGCGGAATCACGTGAACGCTCACCAACTCGCCGACGCGCCGGGCAGCGGCGGCTCCGGCGTCGGTGGCTGCCTTGACCGCGCCGACGTCGCCGCGGACCGTGACTGTGACATATCCGGCGCCGATAAATTCCTTGCCGGTCAGCACGACATTCGCGGTCTTCACCATCGCGTCCGCCGCTTCAATCGCGCCTACTAAACCCTTCGTCTCAATCATGCCCAAAGCTTCCATATTGCCTCCAGTGCGTGTCAGAAACCAACGTATCACACTTTGCCCGGCAACCGTGCCTACACCCGACGCCCTTGACACCGCGCTCCTTTTGCGTCAAGACTGAATGGATCTCACACGATCAGGAGGCTCCCATGTCATCGCCCTCTCGCGCCGCGAGCACACCGCTGATTCCCGAGCTCGAAGACCTGCGCCGTCAGTTTCAAGCCATCCGGAAGGATGCCGAGGCGTTGACCTCCGGCATGAGCGATCAGCAGTTCAACTGGAGGCCGGCCCCCGGACGCTGGTCCATCGCCGAATGCTTTCATCATCTGGTTCGCTCCGGAGAACGCGACCTTGATGCGATCTCAGGCGGAATCGAGAGAGGACGCGCCGAAGGTCTGCTCAGCCAGGGCCCGTTCCGTCACGGTTTTTTGGGAACCTGGTTCGCCGGTTCGGTCGAGCCTCCGGCGAAGATTCGCCTTAAAGCTCCCAAGAACATTGCGCCCGCCTCGGATCACACGGTGTCGACCCTCACGCCCACGCTGCTTGCCATCCAGGACCGCCTCATTCAGGCTCTCTCGAAGGCCAACGGGCTCGATCTGGCCCGGATCAAAGTGGCTTCTCCGGTGCCGCTTCTGAAGCTCGATCTAACCCAGCGCTTCAGCCTGGTCGCGGGGCACGAACGCCGCCACCTCTATCAGGCGAAGCAGGTCAAGTCGGCGATGTAGCCCGCGCGGATATCGCGCTTTACTTCACGCAGACGGCCGTCATGAACCGGCCGTCGGGACTGAGGAACTCCGTCTGTATCTTCAGTCCGCCGTGCTCGCTCAACAGCCAGCGGAAGGCGTCCGGGGAATAAAGGTAGTTGAAGTTCAGCGAAATACGCTCCCCGCGGGGGATCTCAATTTCGTTAGGCAGCGTCGTGATCCGCACGTCGCGCTCCGTCTTGAAGTTCCGCGTGATCAGGTGCAGTCCTTCATACCGCTCGTCCCGCTTCTGCTCGAAGCGAAGCACGCCATCCTCGCCGGTAATTCCCACGCCAACCAGAGGCGCGAATGCAAACGCCTTGTTTTCGAGCGTGTCGTGCGCGGCCACCGTATCCTCGCACAACAGCTCGCCGTCGACAATCAACCGGTCGCCGCCGTGCAAGGCTTGCGCCAGCTGCTTTATCTGATCGAGCGGGTCGAACGCGCCGAGCGTATTTCCCGACATCAGGAACACCTTCGGCGATTCGGCGGCGTCGGACGCGAGCAGCAAGTGTACCGGGCTTGAAATGTCCGCCTTGATGCCCTGCACTTCGATGTCGGCCTCTTCCGCCGCCGAGCAGGCCGCTTCAATCAGAGTCTGGCTCGCATCGACGGGAAAATATTTTACCGCCCTTCGCGCCGCCCGCAGCGCTTCCATAAACAGCCGGTCCCGTGAACCGTCGCCCGCGCCCAGGCTGATCACCGATACCGGCGACTTGAACTGCGCGATCAAATCCGGGTTCGACGCCACCGCCTCCCAGGAAAGCGTCAGACCGTGATACAGAGGACTTCTCGAAACGGCCGCCCAGGCTTGAGCGGACAGCGCCGACCAATAAAAAAACTTCTCCGGCAGGTCGCGAGCCTCAATGGCCTCGCCGAACTCCTGCGAAATCTCGCCTTCCGTCAATAAGACCTCAACATCCATACGTGTCCTCTGATAAGCTGCTTATGTTATTAAGATAGCAGGCGGTTTAGTTGAATATTGGGTCCAGGCGAATAATACTTCTGCTCGCGGCCGCGCTTTCGGCGCGAGCCGGAGTCATCGTCACGGGCCACGTGGCGGATGAGAACGGAGTTTCGGTTCCGAATGCCCGCATCGAGTTCATCGGCGGTTCTTCCACTGCGGCCGCGACGTCCGGGGCCACGGGCCGTTTCTCCGTGCAGCTCGATCGGGAAGGCGATTACTCCTTGCGCGTCGAGTGCCCTGGATTCTTTGCGATCGCGAACCGCCCTGTTTCATTCTCCGGGTCCGCAAATCAACTCTCCGGAAACCAGCTTTCGATCACTCTGAATCACCTGCGCGAGCTCGCCGAGTCCGTGGAAGTAAGGTATTCGCCTCCCGCTATCGATCCGGCGGAGACCTCCGACAAGAAGCAGCTCAGCAACGTCGAGATCGTCCAGGCGCCGTACCCCGCCTCACAGGATCTCCGCAATGCGCTCCCGCTGTTTCAGGGCGTCGTTCAGGACACCGCCGGCCGCGTCCACGTAAACGGCGGCGCCACCAATCAGACCAATGTCACGCTCGACGGCTTTAACCTCAGCGATCCCGTGACAGGCCGCTTCGAAGCCCGCCTCAACGTCGACGCCGTGCGATCGCTCGATCTCGAAACCCGCCGCTATTCCGCCGACAAGGGCCGCGGCAGCGCCGGTTCGCTCGATATCAAGACCAGCATGGGCGACGACCGCTGGCGCTTCTCCGGAACCAATTTCATCCCCGGCGTCAGCATCGAATCCGGCCTCTACGTGAATAAGTGGACTCCGCGCGTCGGCGTTTCGGGCCCGATTGTCAAGGGCCGCGCCTGGTTTCACAACGGCTTCGACGCCTTCTACGATGTGGACAGCGTCCCCGGCCTGCCCCGCGGCGAGAACCGCAGCCGAAGCCTTACCACAAGCAATCTCAGCCGCTTCCAGGTGAATCTCAAGCCCTCGAACATTCTGACCTCGAGTCTGCTCGTGAATTACGTGGACGCCAACCACAACGGCCTCTCGTTCCTCAGCCCCATCGAAACTACGCTCGACCGCAGACAGAATCTGGTGATGACAACCATCAAGGATCAGGTCTATCTCCGCCGCGCCCTCATCGAGTTCGGTTTTGCCGACAGCCGCTCCGTCACCCGCGAGAGTCCTCAAGGCCATACGCCCTTTGAATTCCTGCCCTCGGGCCGCCGTGGGAATTACTTTCTCGATCTGACGCGCCATTCCCAGCGGCAGCAGTGGACGGCAAACGCCACACTCCCCTCGATCGAGTGGCACGGCGGACATGAAGTGCGCCTGGGAGCCGACATCCAGCGTTCAGCCTTCGATCAAGCCGCCGACCGCCACGGCTACAGCGTGCTGCGGAACGACGAGAGCGTGGCCCGCCGCGTCACTTTCGAAGGCTCGGGCCTGCGCGCGAAGACAAACTTCGAGCCGTCGCTCTTTCTGCAGGACCGCTGGACCCCGGCCCCGGCGCTGCTCGTCGAAGCGGGCATTCGTACGGACTGGAACCAGGTCACGCGCACGTTTCTCTACTCGCCGCGGCTTTCAGCCGCATGGGCCCCTCGGAGTTTGAAGGATACGAAGTTCGCCGCGGGCTATGGCGTTTACTATGACGCGATCAGCTTGGGCATGATCACGCAGCATCAAGACCAGTTGAGCCTTTCGACTTTCTACGGGCGCGACGGCGCCGTTCGGCGCGGTCCCGTCGCCACGATGTTTGGGGCGGATGAGCAATCGCTGAGGCTCCCGAGATACCAGTCGGTGAGCTTCAGCGTGGAGCGGAAACTGCCCTTGGGCTTCTACGGGAAGGCCGGCTATGGAAGCAGGAAGGGCCGCCGCGGCTTCACGTTCACCGAGTTCACCGGGTTCACGGGGTTGACCGAATTCACGGATCCCCTGTTTCCCCTTCCGGGCGCCATCGAGTACCGCCTGCGGAACACGCGCAACGACCGCTACGACGCCATTGAGCTGACCGCGAAACGGACTTTCGGCGGGCGCTTTCAATGGGTGGGAGGATATACGCGGTCGAGCGCGCGTTCGAACGCCGCCGTGGATTACTCGCTCGAGGATCCGATTTTTGCCGCGCAGGCGCCGGGTCCGTACCCCTGGGACACCCCGAACCGCTTCCTGACGTGGGGCTGGGCGCCACTCCCCAAGCTGTTCGGTTTGCTTCGAAACACGGAGGTAGCCTACCTCGCCGAATACCGCACCGGTTTTCCTTTCAGCGTGGTGAACGAGGAAAGCTCGCTGGTAGGCCTTCCGAATCAGGTTCGTTTCCCCGCCTACTTCAACGTGAATCTGCATTTCGAACGTAAGTTTCGCCTGGTGGGAGCCACATGGGCATGGCGCTTCGGAATCAACAATCTGACGAACAACGGCAATCCGAACGTAGTGAATAACAACGTGGATTCGCCTTCGTACCTCGCCTACGGACGCGGTCAGCAGCGCGCCTTCAACGTGCGTTTGCGGTTTTTGGGCAGGCGGTAGACGGGATAGTCATCGTCGGCGCCTTCTCGTCGAACACTTCCTACAAGGTTTCGAACTGGTCTACCCGGACAACGGCCTATGCACGGTTTGGGCGCGGATTCGCGCTCATGCACGAGCGGCAGGCTGGGCGCTGAGTCCGCAGGACGCCTGGATCGCGGCCACCGCATTGGCGCTCGACGCCCACCTCGCTACAAACAACCGGCGCGATTTTGAGCACGTTCAAAAACTCCGGCTGCTCTCTCTTCGATAACGTCAATCGCCGGCATCGGCCGACTTCAACGTGTTTCGGTGCTTGCGCTTGCCGATTGGAACTTCGACTTCCCCGAATCCGTTTCGGTGTCCGGCTCCAGGGGTGGGATCACTTCTCCCGCACTGTTTGATCGCGGTGGTCATCGACGACGCTCTCGACGTGATCCCGGATCGCTTTCTCGTCCAAACGCGCTTCGAAAGAGTCTGCACACCTCCCAGCTCAAGCCTCAGCGGTTTAGTTCCGCGGTTTCCGGAGCATCGTTATCCCGTTCACGGGCGGTGAACACCTACTGCGATGGCGCCGGGACTCGATCCCGCGCCGCGCGTATAGTAGTTTCACCATGACCACACGGATCACAGCGCTCGGACTGATCCTCGGAGGCGCTCTCTGGGCCGCCCCCACATTCAGCAAAGACGTCGCGCCCATTTTCAATAGGCATTGCGTCGAATGCCACCGCCCAGGCAGTGTCGCGCCGATGTCGCTTCTCGATTACAAGTCGGCGCGGCCATGGGCAAAGGCCATCCGCGACGCCGTCATCAGCCGCAAGATGCCGCCATGGTTCGCCGATCCGAAGCACGGCAGCTTTTCAAACGATCCCACGCTCTCGAAGGCGGATCTCGACACGGTCCGAGCTGGGTCGAGGACGGCCTTTCCCGCGCCGGAAGGACCCTCAATCAACACGTGTTTTCCCGGTTGCAGAATGCCAGCTCGAACCTCACCGTAGTAGGCTGGCTTGACGTAGGTGTATCGCGGTAATCCGACCGTCTTGAAGACCTCGGCAAGAGGCTTCTTCGCGCTGGATGGTGGCGTCAAGTTCAATTGTATGCCGATTATCAGCTACCGTGGGAAAGAGGTCGAGCACTGGATTTGGCACAACTATGTTCGGGGAGGCGGCATGCGCCGGAACTGAAGGACTTCCGTACCCTCGCAACAGATCTTTAAACGATCAAGGCTCGGAGGCGCTGAAGGAGTCGACGGCTGGGCCGTAAAGAGTCCTAACCGCGGAAGTTCCTTTCGCTGGTTCCTGTCGAATCGTCGGAGACTCGGAGAGCGGTCCCAGGCGGGTTGGGGAAGGGTTCGTCATGTCATCTGACGTGAACAATATTGGGTCTGACGTTGTCCGGCCTCGCACCCGCCTCTCCCGTTCACAAAGTTTGAAGACTTTTATTCAACGTATTTTCAAACACTTACGCCAATCGAGCCCCTAACGTCCTTAACCCGTGTTGTAGACTCCAATCAAGAAGCGGTTCCTCACCGGAACGGCTTGCGCGGTCTTAACGGCCGCGTCCGTCACCGATGCATAAATCCCCGGCCGGGTAAAACATCGTTCTTAGGTGCTTTCCGCGTCTCCCGTTCACCGGAGACTTACGGTTTCCCGAATGCAAGTGCGAGGAGACCGGATAGGAAAGGAAAACGCGTTTTCTGAAAAAGCGGAGATTGGACTTCATAGCTGGCTTTCGGACCCGTGCTCCCATTGGGAACCACCCCTCGATGTGGCCAGTCCCTTAAAGTCGTTCAATCTTCCCGCACCTCGTTGGGCAGTCTCTGGGCTGCCCGACGTCGGCGGCGACGCCCGCTACCCAAATCTCACGTCCGTTGGCGCGGGAGAAGTGTATCTCTTTTTGCCTCGCCATCCGTCTCTCAGAAAATGCCATTCGCCATTTCGCCCACTACCCCACGCATTTTGACAGCCTTTCTCCCGCTACCGGCTCTCCACGTCCGCGCCGCAATCTTTGTCGGTTCCGGCCACCCTTCCTCAACCCCACGTATGAACAGGTTTTCCACAGCATTTTGTGAAAACACAGAAATTAATTCTCTGCGTCACCCCCCTACTAAACCACACAAACTAAATAGGATGCGGTCCTGTCGCAAGCTCCTCGCGCGGCTTTCTCCATTTCGGAAACTGACATTTCCACAAGCCTTTGGCACTCTCTCCAATGGCTTGACAACTCGTATTCCGTATCCCTATTATAGGGTGTACTCATTTGCAGTACCCGCGATCGATCGTAGCCTTCTGTGCGGTCGGGCCAACGCGTCCGCATCGTTAAGGAAGCATCGCACACCGGTTTCTGAGACTTTCTATATATGATCAAGGTTGAAGGCTTAACCAAGCGATACGCGCGCAATGTCGCCGTGAACAACATTTCCTTTGAAGTCGAGAAGGGTCAAATCGTCGGTTTCCTCGGTCCAAACGGAGCGGGGAAGACCACCACGATGCGCATTCTTACCTGCTTCATGCCCCCCACATCCGGCAAGGCCTCGGTCGCCGGCTTCGACGTCCTGGAGCAGCCGATGGAAGTGAAGAAGCGCATCGGTTACCTTCCGGAATCTCCTCCCTTGTACCCCGAGATGGAGGTGATCGAGTACCTCACCTTCGTGGGAAGGCTCAAGGGCATCCCTTCTTCGGACATCCCCCGCGCCGTCGACCACGCCATCGAAAAGTGCGCCCTCGGCGAAGTCCGCATAAAGCTGATTTCCAAGCTTTCGAAAGGTTTCCGGCAGCGCGTCGGACTGGCGCAGGCGATCATCCACAACCCCGACGTCCTGATTCTCGATGAGCCTACCTCCGGCCTCGACCCGAAGCAGATCATCGAGATTCGCGAGCTGCTTAAGGAATTGTCCGGCAGCCACACCATCATCCTCAGCACCCACATCCTCTCCGAGATCGAGCACTCCTGCCAGAAGGTCATCATCATCAACCGCGGTACGCTCGCCGCAATCGACTCGGTGGAGAATTTAACTGCCCGGCTCCGCGGCGCCGAATCCGTCGCGCTTGAAATCGGACCGTCCGATGGCGACGCCCTCGCCGAGGCCGACGTGCAGCGCAAGTTGGAACAGGTCCCCGGCGTAAGCCGCGTCATTGCGAAAGGCGCGAAGGACGGTCTTTGTTCGTTTGAGGTCGAGAGTTTGAAAGGCCGCCAGATCCGTCCCGACCTTGCGCGTATCGTGGTTGGATCGGGTTGGAATTTGAATGAGTTGCGTCCCGTCGGATTCAGCCTGGAAGACATCTTCCTCCAGTTGACGGGATCGGAAGCGAAAGCTGCCGACGGAGAGTCGAAATGAGCAATATTCTAATCATTTGTCATAAGGAGCTGAAGAGTTACTTCGCTTCTCCCATCGCCTACCTGCTGCTGGCGATCTCCGCCGTCGTGTTCGGCTTCTTCTTCTACAGCGCGACGGCCATCTTCGTCGTGCGCGGCGTGGAATCCCAGATGATGGGGCGCGGCATGCCGATGGACGTCAACGAATGGGTGATCCGGCCGCTGCTCACCAACGCAAGCGTGATCGGCCTGTTCCTCATTCCCATGATTTCCATGAGGTTGTTCGCCCACGAGAAGAGCACGGGAACCATGGAGCTGCTGATGACTTCTCCCATCCGCGACATCGATATCATCCTCGGGAAATGGCTTGGCGCGCTGTTGATGTACGCCTGCATCCTGCTGATCTCGGCCGTCAACTTCGTCTGGATCTTCGCCTACGGCAAGCCGGATTGGAAGCCGATGCTCGTCGGCTACCTCGGCCTGCTTCTGCAAGGCGGCTGCATGCTGGCCATCGGCGCTTTCATCTCGACCACCACCAAGAATCAGATCATCGCCGGCGGCGCGACTTTCTCCACGCTGCTGCTGCTCTGGGTGCTCGATTGGGTTTCGGCCTACGAAACCACCACTCTCGGCAAAGTCATTTCCTATGTTTCCGTGGTCACTCACTTCGAGCCGTTTTCGAAAGGCGTGATCGATACGAAGGACGCGGTATTCTTCGTCTCCATGACCTTCTTCGGGCTGTTTCTCACGGCCCGCTCCATGGAATCTCTGCGGTGGAGGGCGTAAACAATGGCAAACTGGATCCAAGCAAGACAGACGAAATACACCGCCTACGTTTCCGTTTACATTCTGGTGATTATCGCGGTGCTGGCCGCCGCGAACTGGCTGGCCAACCGCCATAACAAGTCGATCGATTCCACGTCGAACAAGCGCTTCAGCCTTTCCGATCAGAGCATCAAGATCGTGACGGGACTCGCGTCCGACGTGAAGATCACCTACTACGACAAGTCCGGCGAATTCCCGCGCGCGAAAGACCTCCTCGACCGGTACGGCAATCTTTCCGCGAAGCTGAAGGTCGAGTATGTCGATCCGGACAAAAAGCCGGGGCTAGCGAAGGCAGCCGGCATCCGCAACTACGGCGCGATCGTCGTCTCCTCCGGCCTCAAGAGGGAAGACGCGAAGAGCGTAACCGAAGAGGAAATCACGGGCGCAATCATCCGCTCTCTGAAGAGCGGCGAACGGAACGTCTGCTTTGTCACAGGAAGCGGCGAGCACGGTCTCGACGATACTGGCCGCGCGGGCTACTCGAATGCGAAGGAGTCGGCCGAGAAGTCGAACTATAAGACGCGCGCGATTTCGCTGCTTGAGAAGGCTGAGATTCCCAAGGACTGTACGATACTCGTAATCGGCGGGCCGAGGCACGACTACATGGAACCCGCCGCGAACGCCGTGAAGGCCTACGTCGAAGGCGGCGGGCGAGTGCTGATGATGCTCGATCCGCCTTTGAAGCTCGGCAAGGACGAGTCGGACGGCACGCCGGCGCTCGCGAAACTGGCCGAAGGATGGGGCGTCACGGCGAACCAGGATCTGGCCCTCGACACCAGCCAGATCGGGCAGATTTTCGGTCTGAGCGAAGTGGTGCCGCTCGTCACGACGTACGAGTCCCACGCCATCGTCCGCGAGATGAAGGAAACGGCGACGGCCTTTCCGCTCGCGCGCACTCTCGAAGTGAAATCCGCGGATAAGGTAACCGCCGAAAAGCTGTTCTCCACGTCGGCGAATAGCTACGCCACTACCAACCTCAGCTCGCCCGAGATCCGCATCGATACCAAGAAGGATAAAAAGGGACCGCTCACCCTCGCCGCCGCGGGTACTTATAACACCGGCAAAGAGAACGCCAGCGGGCGCTTCATCATCGTCGGCAGCTCCTCATGGCCCGCGAACAACATTCTCCGCTTCAACGGTAACCGCGACCTTTTCCTCAACATGCTGAACTGGCTTAGCTCGGACGAGGAGTTGATCTCAATTCGTCCGAAGGACCCGGAAGACCGGCGCATTACGCTGAATCGCCGTCAGATGTCGTTCGTGTTTTTCTCGAGCGTGGTGTTCCTGCCGCTGCTTGCGGTCGGCGGGGGGCTGTTGGTTTGGTGGCGCAGGAGATAAGGTCATGAAGTTTCGAGGACTACTCGCAGCGGCCTTCGTGCTCGCCGCTCTGGGCGGCGCCGTCTACTGGTCGGAGAAGAAGAAGAAAGCGGATGAAGGTAAACCCGCCGCCGACGCGCCGCCGAAGATCCTGACCATCCCGGACGCCGATTTCAAGGACATCCGCATCGCCAAAGGCGCGGAAGCCACGGCGGTCTCGAAAGGGAGCGACGGCAAGTGGAAGATTACGGAGCCGAAGCCCCTGGCCGCCGATCAGGACGCCGTCAACTCACTCATCTCCACGCTCGCCAACCTCGCGTCCGACCGGCTGATTGAAGAGAAAGCCGCGAACGTCGCCGAGTACGGGCTCGCCACCCCGTCCATGGAAGTGGCGATTACGAAGAAGGATGGCAAGATTCAGAAGGTCCTTCTGGGAGATGAAACGCCTACGGCGGGCGGTTCGTTCGCCCGTCTCGATGGCGATCCGCGAGTGTTCACCGTGGCGAGCTTCGTGAAGACGAATCTCGACAAGACCTCGAAGGATCTTCGCGACAAGCGCCTCCTGACGTTCGATTCCGACAAGCTCACTCGCGTCGAGTTGACCGCGAAGAACCAGTCGACCGAGTTCGGCAAAAACAATCAGAACGAGTGGCAGATCCTGAAGCCGAAACCCTACCGCGCCGATGGCTCGCAGGTGGAAGAGCTGGTGCGGAAGCTGAAGGACGCGAAGATGGACACGTCCGTTTCGGACGAGGACGCAAAGAAGGCCGTGGCCTCGTTCGGCGGAGCCGCGCGCGTGGCGGTCGTCACCGTAAGCGACTCGGGCGGCAATCAGCAGCTTGAAGTGCGGCGCGACAAGGACAAGAATTACTTCGCGAAGAGCAGCGTCATCGAAGGAATCTACAAGGTCAACGCGGACCTGGGCGAGGGCCTCGACAAGGACACGGACGCCTTCCGGAACAAGAAGCTCTTCGATTTCGGATGGAACGACCCGTCGAAGGTCGAAGTCGGAACGGTCGCGTATCAAAAGACCGGCGACAAGTGGATGGCCGGAGCGAAGCAGATGGACTCGGCCTCGGTCCAGAATCTGGTGGACAAGCTGCGCGACCTCACTTCCACCAAGTTCCTCGACAATGCGGCCGGAGCCGTCGTGCTCAACGCGGCCGTCACTTCCGGCGAGGGCGGCAAGCGCGTCGAGAAGGTGCTTGTCTCGAAGCAGGGCAACAGCTACTTCGGTAAGCGCGACAACGAGGCCGCCGGTTACGAAATCGAGGGCAAGCTTGTGGAAGAATTGATGAAGGCCGCCGCGGACATCAAGGAGTTCCAGCCGCCGAAAGACGAAAAGAAGAAGTGAACGGACTTCTTACCGACCTCTACCAGCTGACGATGGCCGCGGGCTATTTCGAAGCCGGTAAGTCGAGAGAGGTGGCCACCTTCGAACTGACCGTCCGGCGGCTTCCGCCGAACCGCAATTTCGTGCTTGCCTGTGGCCTGCCCCAGGTGGTCGAGTATCTGCTCGGTCTCGCGTTTTCAGACGAAGAGGTGGAGTACGTTCGCACCTTGCCGCAGTTTGCGCGAGTCTCTCCGCGGTTCTTCGAAATGCTGCGGGGGCTGCGCTTCACGGGCGATCTGTTTGCCGTCCCCGAAGGTACGCCGGTCTTCGCGGGCGAGCCGATCCTCACGCTGCGCGCGCCCGTGATCGAGGCGCAGATTCCGGAAACCTATCTGCTGGCCGCCGTGGCGTTTCAGTCGCTCATCGCCACCAAGGCCGCGCGGATCGTGAACTGCGCCGGAGGACGGCCCGTCATCGAGTTTGGGACGCGGCGGGCGCACACGGCCGAGGCTGGCGTGCTTGGGGCGCGCGCGGCTTTTATCGGAGGGTGCGCGGGCACGAGCAATACCCTCGCCGGTTTCAGGTTCAGCGTTCCCGTCATGGGAACCTCGGGACATTCCTGGGTGATGTCGTTCGCCTCGGAGACGGAGGCTTTCCGCCACTTGCAGAAGTTGCTCGGCGACAACGCCGTCCAACTCGTCGATACCTACGATACCCTTGAAGGCACGCGGAAAGCCGCGGCCCTCGGCGCGCCTCTCTGGGGCATCCGCCTCGATAGCGGCGACATCGCGACGCTCGCCCGCGAGGCGCGCAAAATCCTCGACGGAGCGGGAATGCGGTCCGCGAAGATCATGGCGAGCGGCGACCTGGACGAGCGCAAAATTCGCGCCTTCGTTGCCGGCGGCGTTCCCATCGACGCCTTCGGCGTAGGTACGGATCTGGCGACGTCCGGCGATGCGCCCTCCATGGGCGCCATCTACAAGTTGGTCGAGCTCGACGTCGGCGGAATCACGCGCTATACGGCGAAGTTGGGTACGGAAAAGGGGACGCTGCCGGGCTCGAAGCAGATTTTCCGGCTGGCGGATCACGACATCCTCGCGCGTAGCGCCGAATGCTGCGCGGGCTCGGAGGAAGCGCTTCTTCAGCCGGTGATCCTGGGCGGCCGCCTGATCGAACCTCTGCCCGGCGTTCACAGCGCGCGAAAACGCGCCGCGGAAGGGTTGGCGAAGCTGCCGCCGGAGCTGCAGAGCCTGGACACCGTCGCACCTTGGCCGGTCAGGCATAGCGCCGAGCTGACGCAGCTCGTCGAAACCGCCCGGAGGAATCTCCAGTGAAGACGGTCTACTTCGACATCGACACTCAGATCGACTTTCTCTATCCCGCCGGCGCGCTCTACGTCCCTGGCGCCGAAGAGTTGATTCCCGTCTGGAGCCGCCTCAACCGGCATGCCAGGGATCGCGGCATTCCGTTGGTATCGAGCACATGCGCGCATGGCGAGAACGACGCCGAGTTCCGCGAGTGGCCGGCGCACTGCGTCGTGGGAACGAAGGGTCAGGAGAAACCGCGAGAGCTGATGGCCGGCCAGATCGTCCTCGAGAAGCGCCAACTGGATCTTTTCACTAGTCCCCAAATCGACTCGCTGCTTGAACAACTCGCCCCAGAGCATTGCGTGGTTTATGGCGTGGTGACCGAATACTGCGTCCGTTTCGCCGCCTTGGGCCTTCTGGCGCGAGGCGCAAAGGTGACGCTGATTACGGACGCGATTCAATCGCTCGACCCGACGGCCGCGGAGCGCTTCTTCAGCGAGTTCGAAGCGGGCGGCGGCGTCCTTTCCACAGCCGCCAACATTTTGCTTTCCGAATGAGAGATACTGAGCCCAGCACAAACATGCGTATATTACTCTACAACCCCGACAACGGCGTGACCAAGAACTTCATGCCCCATCTCTGGATGTTCGTTCTTCAGTCTCTCACGCCCAAGGGACATGAGGTGCTGCTGATTGACGGCAACACCCACGCCATGACCGAGCAGGAGCTTGCTCGTTACGTAAAGGAAAAGAACATCGATCTTGTGGGCATCGGCGCGATGACCCGCATGGTGGCGCGCGCCTACCAGATGGCGGACGCAATCCGGGGCGCGGGCGTCAGGGTTGTTATGGGGGGGCCGCACGTCACCGAGTGCGCGGACGAAGCCCTGGGCCGCAACGGGGGACCGCGCCATGCCGACGCCGTCGCTCTGGGAGAGGCCGATGAAACCTGGCCGAAGATCGTGAACGACGCGGCGCGCGGCCAGTTGAAGGAAGTCTACAAACCGGTGGACGATTTCGGCCAGGAGCGTAAGCCGACTCTTCAGGACTATCCGCAGATCCCCTGGGAGACTCTCGATCTCGATCAGTTCAACCGTGTCCCTGCCGTTTTGCAAAAGGTGATGCGGCACTACAAGGCAAACTGGGAAACGTTCCACATCATCCCGATCGAGAGCGGCCGCGGCTGCCCCTACGGCTGCGAATTTTGCACCGTGACCGGATTTTTCGGCGACTCGATCCGCTTCCGTCCGAACGAAAGCATCGTTAATGAGCTGCTGCGTCTGAAGGCGCGCGCGGAAGCGACGCGCGGCAAAATCGCGGTTTTCTTCGTGGACGATAACTTCGCGATCAACGTGAAGCGTACCAAGTCTTTGCTGCGCGACATCATCAAAGCCGGCGCGCAAGTGAACTGGGTCGCGCAAATCAGCGCCAACCTGCTGCGGGACGAAGAATTGGTGGACCTGATCCAGGAGTCGGGCGGAAAGTGGATCTTCATCGGGATGGAGTCGCTCGATCCGGCGAATCTCGCCGACGTGGCGAAGAGCTTCAACAAACCGGGCGAATACGCGACGGTGCTCAATCGCCTGGCGCGGCGGAACATCTACGCGATCACGTCGTTCATCTTCGGACTCGACAACGACACTGTGGGCGTCGCGGACCGGACGCTCGAAGAAATTGCGAAATGGCCTCCGGGATTGCCGGTTTTCGGCATGATTACGCCGCTGCCGGGAACTCCGCTCTACACGAAGCTTGAAAAAGCCGGCCGCCTGACGCGTCCCAAGCATTGGCTCAATTTCGCCGCGTTCAAGATGGCGCACGCGCCGCTCAAGCTCTCGATCGACGATGCGCACGCCGAGCTGACACGCGCGTGGCGGAATTCCTATAGCCCCGAGGCGATTGCGCGGGCCGTGGATTCGATCTCGGACCAACCGATTCCCTACCGAATCAATATCCTGGTGTCGCGGCTCTTCTTCCGCGGCATCTATTTCCCGCTGATGAAGCCGCTCGACTGGTTCAAGCTCCTGTTTCACAACCGCCGCACGATTTTCGGCCTGATCCGCGAAGGATTCTCGCACTGGCCGAACGGATACAAGGCAGAGGAGAAGGAAGTTCGTCCGGCGCCTTCCCTCGCCCCCGCGGAGGAGTAAAGTCCATTGCGCCTGCGGCAGCCCGGGCACGAACGCCCGCGGATACCGAACTGTTCCCATTGTGGCCGTGCTCGCCGCAGGCCGGCCCGCGGCATCTGCTAAAGATCGACTTCCGCGCCCAACTGCTTCCCGATTGCCTGTTGGATCAGCTCCTTCAGCGTCTGTCCGGTAATGGTGAGCACGAAGGCGCTCTCGACGATATCCCAATCGAGCTTGTAGCTCTTCGAGTGCGCCGAGACCCAGATCTGCCGCACCGGCGCATTCGGGCTGATGACGAATTTCCCCGGCGGGTCTTCGAACTCCACCGAAAGCGCCCCGGCGTTGAAATCGACGTCGAAGGCGTAATCTTCGGACAGTGAAATCAGCGCCTGGTTAAGCGAGGCGAGCGCTTCGTCCGCCCGTTTCTTAAAAAGCTGCTCGTCCATCATCATTTCCGTGTTACAAACCTCGAATGCTCGTTCCCACCAGCGCCAAGGTGAGTCCGATCATGACCACGACCGTGGTCCACGCCACCACGTTGTACTTCTTCGAATTCACCCATTCTTGCATGAGATCGCGCTTGTTGATCAATATGATCATGAAGATCAGCACCACCGGCAGGAGCACGCCGTTGATCACCTGCGAGAACAGAATCATTTTCACAATTGGAAAATCGGGCATCAGCACCACTCCGGCGCCGATGGCGATCAACAGCGTGTACAACCAGTAGAAGATGGGGGCTTCGTTGAAGCGCTTGTTTACGCCGGATTCGAAACCGAGTCCCTCGCATACCGTATAGGCGGTGGAGAGGGGCTGGATGCAGGCGGCGAACAGCGACGCGTTCAGCAAGCCGCCGGCAAAAAGAAAGAACGCCCATTGTCCGAAAGGCTTCAGCCCCACCGCGGCCTGAGCCGAATCCTGAATATCGCGCGGCCCGAATTTCCAGATTGCGCCGGCGCACGCCACGATGATGAAGAAAGCGATGACGGACGTCATGATGCAGCCGACGACGACCTCGATCCTCGATTCCAGATAATCCTTGGCCGAGATGCCCTTCTCCACAACCGCCGCCTGAAGATAGAACTGCATCCACGGCGCGATCGTCGTGCCCACCATGCCGATCAGCATCGTGATGTAGGCGCCGTCCAGCATCAGCACGGGCCGCACGCTGTAGAGCGCCGCCTCCTTCCAATTCGGTTCCACCAGAACTCCGGAAATCACGTACGTCACATAGAACAGGCAGGCGAAGAGGAATATCTTCTCGACGCTGCGGTAGTTCCCCTTCACCACGAGCCACCAGATGCCGGCCGCGCCGAGCGGGACGGAAATGTAGCGCGTGACCCCCACCAGTTCGAGCGCTCCCGCGATGCCGGCGAAATTCGCCATGATGTTCGTCAAATTGGCGAGCACCAGCAGGATCATGACAAGGAAGGTGACGCGCAGGCCGAACTCCTCGCGAATCAGATCCGAGAGCCCTTTGCCGGTGACCGCTCCCATCCGCGAGCACATCTCCTGCGTGACGATCAGAGCCAGCGTGACCGGCAGCAGGGTCCACAGAGGCAGATAGCCCCAGCGCGCACCGGCCTGCGAATAGGTGAAGATGCCGCCGGCGTCGTTGTCGACCACCGCGGTGATGAACCCCGGCCCGAGCACGGCGAGGAAGACGGCGATGTGATGGCGGAAGCGTTTGAGCATCTGGCGTCCCGGTATCCGAGGTCTCAGTATCTACCGGCGCCGCAGCACCGAGATGATGTCGTCGGCGGTAATCACGCCGGCGAGCCTTCCGCTCTCATCGACAACGGCGAGAGCAAGCAGATTGTATTTGTCGAAGCGCTCCGTGACGCGATCCTGCTTTTCGTCCACGCCGGCGTGGATCAGCCTTTCGGAGATGAGGCCGGCAAGGGGCGCGGAGCCGGGCTGCCCGAAGAGCCGGCCGAGAGGCACGGCGCCGCGCAGCACGCCGTCCGCGCCGGTGAGAAACAGCGTATTCAGATTCTCCAGCACAAAGGCTTCGTCCTGGCCTGCCACGCGGTCAAGCGCGGCCCTCGCCTCCGCCACGGTCGCCTCTTCCGGCAGCGCGACATATTCGGTATTCATCATTCCGCCGGCGGTGTCGTCTTCGAATTCGAGCAACTCGCGCACTTCGGATTCCTCGTCGCTCTCCATCTCGTCGAGAATTTCCTCGGAGGTTTCCTCATGAAGCTCGGAGAGGGCGTCGGCCGCCTCGTCCGGCGCCATCTCCTCAAGGATGTCAGCCGCCTTTTCGGGTTCAAGGGATTCCAGAATACTCGCCTGCATTTTAGGCTCGATTTCGGAAAGCGCGTCCGCGGCAACTTCGCTGTCGAGCGTTTCGAAGATCGCTTCGCGCTCCGCCGGGCTCAGTTCTTCGACAATATCGGCAAGGTCCGCGGGATGCATGCTCTCGAGCATCTGGTTCGAGATGTTAAGGCGCAGGCGGCGCTGCGGGTCCGGTTCGACGATGTTGCAGAACTCCCAGCGGATGGAGCTGGGCTGAATCGGCTGCTGGGCGCGGCGAATCCAGCGCGGCGGAATCACGCCCTGGCAGAGCCTGCGAAAAATGCTGCGAATCCCGACGTCCACTTCGAGCACCCAGAGCGTGTCCCGGCCATCGTCCTTGCGGATGTCGAAAGTGACATCGGTGACGCGCACGACTTTGCGCCCATTCACGTCGATGATCTGCTGATCGAGCAGGTCGCGGCACATGCGCAGCATGTATTCATCGTCGTGGTAGGGAGTAAGCTGTTCATCGGAAAGGCGGATGCCGTCGAGCGAGATGGAAGCGACTTGCTCGCTGCGAACGGTCAGCCAAGCCCATCCGCCGCCGACCAGAAACCGGTCGACGCGAGCCGGGTGGATACTCGGGGTGACGGCGGCGTCCTTAACCCGGCCCATGCGGCGGCCTTTGATGTCGAAGACCGGCAGCCCCATCAATTCGGTGAGATAGAGAAGATTCTCCGCCATGAAAACACGCCCCGCGGACCGTGTACGGGCGCGGAGGATCTCAAGCGTGTCCCAAGGCTGTTCGTGCTTTCCGCCGAAGCGCTCTACATGAGTTTTCCGTCGCCTTATCCACTATGCCTGAAGAAGGTGGTCCGGCGCAAGGAAAAGTCTTGTCCAATACAAGATGAGCCTGAAGGAAAGGCTGTTTCCAATACAAGATGAGCCTGAAGGGGGAAGTTGAAGCATGCTGGGGTGTGATCATCAGGATGCGGAATGCGAAGAAGTTGAGCCAGGAGGAAATCCAGGCGTTTTT
>CAMDED010000088.1 GCA_945893365.1 Candidatus Sulfopaludibacter sp. SbA3
AAAACGCCTGGATTTCCTCCTGGCTCAACTTCTTCGCATTCCGCATCCTGATGATCACACCCCAGCATGCTTCAACTTCCCCCTTCAGGCTCATCTTGTATTGGAAACAGCCTTTCCTTCAGGCTCATCTTGTATTGGACAAGACTAAAACTTGCGGCGTCGCCGTGAACTGTGATAACGTCAACGACTTGGCATTCTTAACAAATTCGGAGTCCGCATGATTCTCGCTGTTATCCTTTGGGTCCTCACGGGAGCGATCGTATACGGTTTCGCGGGGAAGTTCTGGTGGTTCCCGCCGCCGATTTCGCAGCACGGCGTTGCTTACGACGAGCAGTTCTCGGTCACGCTGATTGTTACGGGCATCATCTTTGCCATAGCCCAGGCGGCGCTCGGCTACGTCGTCTTCAAGTTCAAGGACGATGGCAAGCGCGCCTCCTATTCGCACGGCAACGACAAACTGGAAGCGATCTGGACCAGCGCGACCGCCGTGCTATTCGTCGGCCTCGTGCTGATGGGCACCTCGATCTGGGCAAGCGTGCATTTCGCCGAAGCGCCTGCCGACGCCCTCCAGATCGAAGTCACCGCTAAACAATTCGCCTGGAGCTTCCGCTACGCCGGCGCGGACGGGAAGTTCGGCAAAACCGACATCAAGTTTATCAACGACGCAAACGGAAACCCGGTAGGGCTTGACGAGAAAGACCCGGATGCCAAAGACGATGTCGTCACGCCGAACATCCGCGTTCCGGCGGGGAAACCCGTGTTGCTCACCCTGAAAGCCCGCGACGTCATCCACAACTTCTTCGTTCGCGAGCTCCGGCTCAAGCAGGACTTGGTGCCCGGCATGGCAATTCCGTTTCACTTCACGGCCGACAAGATCGGCATCTACGAAGTCGCCTGCTCCGAGCTCTGCGGGCTGGGCCACCACCAGATGCGCGCCACGCTGCAAGTGATGTCGCCCGAAAACTTTGAGAAGTGGAAGTTCGAGGCTGCGCAGAAATAATGTCGCGGTACGGAAATAATGGCTCGCTTCAGAAGTAAATCGTTATAGTAACAGGGGTTATTTTCTATGTCCTCTCCGTCAGTTCACGCGCATCAGGCGCCCACCGGCTTTATCCGGAAGTACATCTTCAGTCTGGACCACAAGGTCATCGGCCTCCAGTATTACTTCCTGGCCTTGTTTTCGGTTTTTCTGGGCATGGCCTTGTCGCTGCTCATGCGATGGCACATGGTCTTTCCGGATATGAAGATCGCCTTCTTCGAGAAGTTGTGGCCGGCCGGAGCGCCTGGCGGCGTCATGACGCCGGAGCTCTACCTCTCGCTCATGACCATGCACGGCACCATTATGGTGTTCTTCGTGCTCACCACCGCGCCCCAAAGCGGCTTCGGAAACTATTTTCTGCCGATTCAGATCGGAGCCGAGGATATGGCCTTCCCGGTCCTGAACATGCTCTCGTTCTGGACTACGTTCCTGGCCCTCGTCGTAATGGTCATGGCGTTCTTCGTCGAAGGCGGCGCGCCGCTTGGCGGATGGACCGCGTATCCCCCTCTCAGCGCGGTCGGCGCCGTCGCGGGACCTGGACAAGGCGCGGGACAAACTCTGTGGGTGGTCAGTATCGCCATTTTCTGCGGCGCGTCGTTGATGGGTGCGATCAACTTCATCGCGACCACGATCGATCTCCGCGCTCCCGGAATGTCCCTGATGCGCCTCCCGCTTACCTGCTGGACTTGGTTGATCACCGCCATCCTCGGCCTGCTCGGTTTCGCCGTGCTGCTCTCCGCCGGCATCCTGTTGCTGCTCGACCGCACCGCCGGAACCAGCTTCTTCATCCCCGGCGGCCTTGTATTTAGCGACCAGATTATCAACCACAAGGGCGGCTCGCCCCTTCTCTACCAGCACTTGTTCTGGTTCTTCGGCCATCCCGAAGTCTACATCGCTATTCTTCCCGGCATGGGCGTTGCCTCGCAGTTGCTTTCC
Source organism: Candidatus Sulfopaludibacter sp. SbA3 (assembly GCA_945893365.1). Lineage (GTDB taxonomy): Bacteria > Acidobacteriota > Terriglobia > Bryobacterales > Bryobacteraceae > SYKU01. The sequence continues at coordinate 1,976 of CAMDED010000088.1, forward strand.
ACCTTCTCCCGCAAGCCGATTTTCGGCTACCGGGCCATGGTGTACGCGATCATCGGCATTGGTCTCATGGGCTTTGTCGTCTGGGGCCACCACATGTTCATGAGCGGCATGAGCCCCTACTCGGCAATGGCGTTTTCGGTGTTGACCATGTGTATCGGCGTGCCCTCCGCCATCAAGACTTTCAACTGGATCGGGACTCTTTGGGGCGGCAAGATTCGCTTTACCACCGCCATGCTGTTCGCCCTCGGCTTCGTCTCGCTGTTCGTTTCGGGCGGAATCAGCGGCATCTTCCTCGGACAGCCGGCTCTCGATCTTTACTTCCACGATACCTACTTCGTCGTCGGCCACTTCCACATGATTATGGGCGTCGCCGCCATCTTCGGAATGTTCGCCGGCACCTTTTATTGGTTCCCCAAGATGTTCGGCCGCATGATGCACGAAGGCATGGGCAAGCTTCATTTCTACCTGACCTTCATCGGCGTCTACTGCATCTTCACTCCCATGCATTTCGTCGGAGTCGCGGGCAATCCCCGCCGCTATGCTGACTTCAAGGAATTCGAATTCATGCAGAATCTGATGCCTCTGCATGTTTTCATGACCTGGGCCGCGGTCGCGACGGCTGTGGCGCAGATCATATTTGTGATCAACCTGGTCTGGAGCATGAAGTCCGGCGCGAAGGCCCCGGACAACCCCTGGGAATCGACCACGCTCGAGTGGTCCATACCCTCGCCTCCGCCTTTCGACAATTTCGGAGGCAAGCATCCGATCGTCAATCACGGTCCGTACGAATATGGCGTGCCCGGCGCGCCTAAAGACCACATCATGCAGACGGATCCGGCATGAGCGCAATTGCCGAATTGAGTAAGAGTGGGACAGGCCTCCCGGCCTGTCATTCCGGCAGTCCGCCGCCGCCGAAGACCGTCGATCGCGGCGGTGGGGGTGGTGGCGGCCGTGCCTCGCGGCGAGCCTCAATCACTGGTCTGTTCGTGCTATTCGCGGCCGTCACCATGTTTTTCGCCGCTCTCACGAGCGCCATGGTGGTTCGCCGTGGACTTTCGGACGACTGGGTGAGCACCGCTCTCCCCGGCGTCCTGTGGTTCAATACCGCCTTGCTGCTCGCAAGCAGCGCCGCGCTCGAAGCGGGCCATCGCAAGCTCAAGAGCGGTGACCGCTCGCGTTTCAACCTCTACTGGACAGCCGGCTCCATTCTCGGCGCATGTTTTCTCGGGGGGCAATACTTCGCGTGGAGCGAGTTGAACGCGCGGGGCGTTTACGTTTTCACCAACCCAAGCAGTTCGTTTTTTTACGTGTTGACCATCGCGCACGCCGTTCACCTCGTCGGAGGAATCCTGGCGTTGCTCTATGTCGGCGTCCAGGCCTTGCGCTTGCGCATCGGGCCCGCGGTGCGCACGCCCGTTGAAGTGGCGTCGTACTACTGGCATTTCATGGACGGTCTTTGGATTTATTTGATGCTTTTACTTTTCGTCTGGGGGTAATGGAATTCATGTCTGAAACGCAAACCATTGCGTCGGATTCGTTGTGGAGCGGCGGCCGCTCCCCTTACTTGGTGGGGTCGAAGAAATTCGGCATGTGGCTGTTCATCGCCTCCGACGCGCTGACCTTCTCCGCGTTGCTCGTGGCGTACACCTACCTGCGCATCTCGACTCCGGATTGGCCGACGCCCTTTCATTTTTCGCCTAGTATTATCTTTTCGAGCGTGATGACGTTTTGCCTGCTGTCGAGCAGTCTCACGATGGTAATGGCCGTTCACGCCATGCACCACAAGAACCGCAAAGGCACAATTGCCTGGATTCTCGCCACGATGGTGGGCGGAGCGTTGTTCGTCATTCTTCACTTGAGCGAATGGATGACCTTGATCAACCACGAACACGTCACGCCGTTCAGCAACGAATGGGGCGTGCCGCTGTTCGGAGCGACCTTCTTCGCCATCACGGGCCTTCACATGACTCACGTCGTCATCGGCGTGATTTATCTGGGTATCGTCTGCACTGGAATCGCGCGCGGGAAATTCAAGTACGAGGACGTGGAAGTCTGCGGCCTGTATTGGCACTTTGTCGATCTGGTCTGGATGTTCGTTTTCCCGCTGGTCTATTTGATGTCGGCGAAGATCTGACAGCATTATTAGAGGCGCATTATTAGAGGAAAGCTATGAACGCACACGCGGAAGAAATGGAACACGTCGGAGGGACCACCAAGGTCTTCCTCATCGTCTGGATCGGTTTGCTGGTTCTGACGGGCATCGAGGTTTTGCTCGCCTACGAACAGGTAACCCCAATTCTAATGTTGACGATCCTGGTTGGCCTTTCCGTCATCAAAGCGGCCATGATCATCGCCTACTTCATGCACTTGAAGTTCGAGCGGTTCAGCCTGTTTCTGACGCTGTTTCCCATGCTGATTTTCTGCATTCTGATGCTATTCGTCTGGATGCCGGATGCGATGCGCGCGCTCTCGTTGAGGCCGCTTCAATGAAACGCGCCGCGAAGCGGATCGCGGCTCTCTTCTTACTGACGGCGTCGGTCGCCATCTGCCAGTGCGTAATGTGTTTCCGTACCGCGGCGGCTCAGCAGGTGGAGCGCCAGCGCGTGCTTAATAACGGCATCTACATCATGTTGGCGCCGCCGTTCTTCATCCTGGCGGGCTTTCTGTGGCTTGCCAAAAGCCGGAATCAGCCGGACGGCCGCCAGGCGGCGGAAGAGGATAGCGACGCTTTCTGATGACCGTTAACAACGTGAAGCTTTCAACAGAGGCCTACCTGATCAATACTCGTTTCAGGATCATTCTTCGCTTGGAAAATGCTCCGAATCGGGACCAACCGGATCGGCCCATTGGCGCTCGAGCATCTTCGCGTACTCGCCCGAAGCGTATAGGTCGAAACTGAAGTGTTTTGAATCGATCTCAGTGAACGGCGCGAGATTCTGCCAACAGGCATACATATGATCCGCGAAACGGTAATAGTTGCGGGTGAACTCCTCGGACAGAATTGCGGGTTCCGGCACTTGGCGGAAGATCGCGTTTAAGCCGATCCCGCGCGAGAAAATCGACTTGTAGTCGGATACGCCCCAGCCGCGCAGCTTGTCGATCACGTGTTTAGGCGTACCGCTGACAAGAAACGCCGCAAACGACGCCTCTCGCAGCCCGCTCGCCGCCAGCCCAGGCACGCGGCTTACGCAATCCTGACACTGAGCTGTCCAACGGAGCACATCCTTACCCACGAAATACAGCATCCTGATCTCGCTGCAGCGGCCTTCCAGCAGTTTTCGCATCAGTTCGTCGGGGCCGAACTCCTCGATCGGAAGCAGTCCCTGCAACATCAGGCTCGCCCGCGAGCTTTCCAGCAGCTTAGCGGGTCCCGATTGGTCGGCGAAGGGGTGTAGTATGAGCGGTGGCAACTCCAGAACGTCCGCGCCCCACTGCGTGGCATCTTTCATGATTTCAGGCTCTGGCAGCATCCGATTGTCTTTCCGACTGTTCCTTTCCTGCTGGATCTATCGGCGCTTTCGAACGAAAAGATTAGTTCCAGTCTACGCCTTTTGGCGGCCGGCCGCTCATCGGCCGCCCCCGGACTCCACTGGACTGGGCAACCGCCGGGCCCGGAGGGAAATCCGAGCCTGCGGTGCGTCTGGATTCGGTCACACTTCCTGTGTCATGCTGGGCAATCGTACTATCCATCATGAAATTAACTTTCTGGGGAGCGGCAGGCGTCGTAACCGGCTCCATGCATGAGCTTGAGGCCAATGGCCGGCGGTACCTGCTCGACTGCGGCCTCTATCAGGGGCGCCGCAAGGACGCCGAATCACGCAACCGGGATTTCCCGTTTCGCGCAGCCTCGATTGATGGCGTTGTCCTATCTCACGCGCACATCGACCACAGCGGCAACCTTCCAACTCTCGTCAAAGCCGGGTTCACCGGCCCAATCCACGCCACTCCGCCAACCGTCGACCTGTGCGGCGCCATGCTCCGGGACACGGCCCATATCCAGGAGAAGGACGCGGAGTTTGTGAACAAACGCCGCCGGCGCCGCGGCAACCTCGAGGAGGTGGAGCCGCTCTACGTCACCGCGGACGCCGAGCGGGCTCTCACCAAGTTCCACCGGGTACCCTATCACCGTCCCTTCGAGCTCCACGAAAAACTCTCTTACGAGGCCTTCGACGCGGGCCACATGCTTGGCTCGTCCTCCGTCCTGATTGAGAACCGCAACGGCCCGAACCCGGTCCGGCTTATTTTTTCCGGCGACGTAGGCCGGCCATGCCTTCCCATCCTGCGCGACCCTGAACCGATGCCGTCCGCCGATTACCTGATTATGGAAAGCACCTACGGCGACAGGCTGCACAAGGAACAGGGTCTCGCGATCGAGAAGCTCGCCGCTACCATAATCCGGACCTGCGCCCGCGGCGGCAAGATCATCGTGCCCGCCTTCGCCGTGGGCCGCACCCAGCAGTTGGTGCTGCTGCTGCACGAACTGACGAAGGAGAACCGGATTCGAAATATACCGATCTTTGTGGACAGCCCTCTCGCGATCAACGTCACCGAGGTTTTTCGCGAGCATACCGAGTGCTTCGACGAGGAGACGGCGGGTTACCTCAGACGCGGGGAAGATCCCTTCGGCTTCAGCCGGCTCCAATACGTAAGGGACGCCGCGGAATCGAGGAAGCTTAACGACCTCCGCGGACCCTGTGTCATCATTTCCGCCTCCGGCATGTGCGAGGCGGGCCGCATCCTGCACCACTTGCGCAACAACATCGAGGACCCGCGCAATACGGTCCTTATTACGGGCTTCCAGGCCGAGAACACGCTTGGCCGCAAGCTCGTGGACCGCCTCCCGGAAGTGAATATCTTCGGGGAACCGATGCGGCTTCGCGCCGAAGTGGTCACTCTCAGCGAGCTGAGCGGCCACGCCGATCAGCGGGAACTCCTTCAGTGGATGAAACCGATCGCCGCGGGCCTCAGGAAAGTGTTCCTGGTACACGGTGAACCGGCCCAAGCGGCGGCCTTGGCGGCGGAGATCGAACGGACATATGGTCTCGATACGGTCGTGGCGGCGCGCGGGCAGAGCTTTCAATTGGATTAGAACGGCAGCCGGATGGATATCGTTACAGGCACAATCGGGTGGATCGAAGTCATTTGCGGCCCGATGTTTTCCGGCAAGAGCGAAGAGCTCATCAGGCGTCTGCGCCGCGCCGGCATCGCCCGCAAGCGGGTGCAGGTGTTCAAGCCCGAGATCGATGCCCGCTACTCGGCCGACCACATCGTCTCGCACGGCGACCTGCGGATGAAGTCGGAGGTCGTTAAGGACGCGTCCGGGATACTGGACCGCATGGACTGGCGGACGGAAGTCGTGGGCGTCGACGAGGCCAATTTCATGGGCGAGGGGCTGATCGATGTCGCGGCGCGCCTGGCCGACAGCGGGAAGCAGGTGATTATCGCCGGTCTCGACACCGACTTCATGGGCCGCCCTTTTCCGCCCATCCCGGACCTTCTCGCGCTCGCCGAATCCATCACAAAGATGCTCGCCATTTGCATGCAGTGCGGCAATCCCGCCAAGCACACGCAGCGGATTGCGGGATCGGAGGATCTGATCGTCGTAGGGGCGGCTGGACTCTATGAAGCGCGCTGCCGCCGCTGCTTCGAGCCCGGCATCCCGAAACAGGAAGTGATGGAGTTTGTCCGCACGCGCCGGGAAGCGAAAACGTAGGTGTACCGCTTCAGCCGAAGAATGCGTCCATTTCTTTGTAACTGTTTGTTAAGATTGAAAGCAGAGAATCGCAGGAAGCTACAGGAGGTTCCCTTTGACACCAACAACGCCAGGCTATCCGCCGCCGGACAACAGCGGAAACATGAAGACCGCGCTGCTCGCGGGAGCCGTGATCGCTTTGCTCGGGGCGAACGTGTATCTATACGTCCAGATCGACCATCTTCAGACCGACGTGGCGAAGATGCGCGACGGCTTGTCCACTGAAATTACGAGTCTTAAGGAAACATCGACTATCTCGACGGCCACCCACCGCAAGAACCTCGACACTTTGAAGGACGAGCTGGCGACAGCGCGCACACAAGCCGCCGCCGCTGCGGGAGCCGCCAAAACCGACGCCGCCAACAAGGTGGAACAACTCGCTAAGAAGGTGGAAGCGGAGCAGCAGAGAGTCGTCGCGCAACAGCAGCAGCAGGCGACCGAACTGACGGAAGTGAAGCAGGCCGCGACCACCGCCAACGCCAAGATCGGCGACGTATCGGGCGAAGTCACAACCGTCAAGAACCAGGTTACGTCGAACAAGGCCGAACTCGAGAAGACCATCGCCGACCTGAGGAAGGTAACCGGCGATCTGGGTGTTCAGAGCGGTTATATCGCGACGAACGGCAGGGAATTGGCGATGCTCAAGCGGCTCGGCGAACGCAATATCACCGAGTTCAAGCTGGCGAAGACAAAGGAACCGCAACGCGTCGGCGACATCGCGCTGCTTCTGAAGAAGACCGATCAGAAGAAGAACAGATATACCGTCGAAGTGATGGCGGACGATAAGCGCACGGAAAAGAAAGATAAAGGCGTCAACGAGCCGGTCCAGTTTTACGTGAGCAAAGCGCGCCAGCCCTACGAGATCGTGGTCAACGAAGTGAAAAAGGATCTGATTGTCGGCTACCTCGCTGCGCCGAAGGATCAGGTCGCGCGAAACTAGCACTCGCGCCCGCTACTTCAAACAAACCGGCGGCGGCCTCCTCCCCGCCGGTGCTGCGATAGTGCGGAACCGTTAGGCCTACTTTTGGAGCACGTTACGGAACTGCGGATTATTTAGTCCATGCAGCTTCGTGGATCGGCTCGTGATGAAGCCGCATTAGCTGCTCGGCCTTCAAAGAGGCCATCGCATAGGTCCGGCCGTCGTCATCGCAGAACTCGATCTCGTAGACGCCCGGCGCCAAGTCCATAACTACGGTGCCGACTTGGCCGCGGACCAAACCGCGCTCCGGCAAATCCTGGAGCAGGGCAACCACCGAAAGCATTGCAGTCTCAGCCATCGCGAGCCTTTCCTTTATAGTACATAACGACTCGTCAGCCGTGGCGAGTCCTGTCCGGACAGAACGATCCATGTGCTCCGAATTCGCACTGTCCGGTTCTGGCGAACCAGTTCGAAATCCATGACATAGCGCTGTCCATACACATTCATCGCCCCGAGTCGTGCGTCTGTATTGGCGCCTGCTTGAAGCAGGGCCGATCTCAGTTCTTCGGCGCCGGCTTCCCGGATTCCAACCGATGCAAATACGTCGTCGGAGAAAGCTGCTCAGGCAAAACGAGCCGTGTAATTTGGGAATGATTCTCACGCCAAACGCGGGCCTTCGCTTAACCAACCTCGACCAATTCGGCCAGAGTAGTTGGTTCAGGCACGTGCTCACCGTGCAAGACCATTCCCTCAATATGGAATTCAATCGCTTCCGCAATCAAGGTGCGCGCCTCATCAAGCGTCTTGGCTACGGCAACGCAGCCCGGCAGATCGGGAACGGTCGCGCCTACGCTCGACGGTCCTTGCTCAAATACAACTGCGTATTTCATTTCTCGATACCCGCTTGCTTCATTATATTCCTGATCGTTCCCGTTGGTACCTCATCGGAAGGATGACCTGCAACAGTCACCGTACCGGGCTTCTCGGGATGATGAAACTGGCGATGACTGCCCTTCTGCCGAACCAGTCTCCATCCATCGAGTTCCAGTCTCCTGATCGCGTCCCTGACCTTCACCAGACCAGCGTATCCGCCCCCACTACTTCACTTCCACTCACCGTCGAACAATCCCGCCGCGGCCACCTCACCTCCGGTCCCAATCACCGCGTAGTCCCCAAGCCTTGGAAACAGCAGAGCGTTCGTGCCTTTGAACTCCGCTTCATGAAACGTGTGGCCGCTGTTCAGAACGAGCGATCGCTTCGGGTTCAGAGGATTCCGGCAGATCAGAACCGGCATGTGTCCCGAAGCCGAATAGGTCCTGTCTCCCACCGTCAGCGCGTCCTTCGTCCACTTCAACGGCAGCTTCGCCAGCACTTGAGCGATGAGCTTATTACTGCCGGGATCGCCAAACAGGATCAGGTTGCTCGCGGCGATATCCTGTTTCGTAACCGCCGTATCGTCCTTCACGCGGATGTCGCCGCGCATCCATTTATCGAACTCGCCCGCGAACAGGTTGAGGGTGCTCTTTGCCTTCTCGTTCACCGCGGCGTTGAGGGGCTTCCCCGTCGGCCGCACGCACAGGAAGGAATCCATGAACGCGTCGTCGATCGGGCCCGAACGGCCGTGCACCTTTCCAACCAGGACGCCCACCGACGGTTCCACCTGCTCCCACTTGCCGTTCGTCCTGTGATACACGCCCGGAGAAGGGAACTTCTGACCGTCGAGCGTGATGGAGCCGTACGGCAAGCCGTCGGTCACCGTCAGCCGCGTGACGTTCTTCGTCTTCACCACGTTCTTGTCGGCGTAGACTTCGGTGCGTTCGTACATCTTATCGAGCACATCGATTTGCGCCCAGAAACACTTGTTGTAACGGGCCGTGTACGTCACGAAGCGGATGCGTTCCGGTGTCGAGCGGCCTTTCGCCACGGCTTCGCGGATGAACGCCTCCGACTCCCGCTTGCTGTCCGGATGAAACCTGTGGCCGGTCTTCGCGCCAGCCAGGAACAGGGCGCGCAGATCCGTGGTGGTCCATCGCAGGACGCCCGCCGTGAAATGGTAGCCTTCCGCTTCCAGGCGATCGCGAATGTTGAAGGCGGCCTGACGCTGCGGATCGTCCTCGCCGCCGTAGCCGACCGTCGGCACGTTGACCGCGTTCAGCGAATAGTCCACGGCATCGTAGATGCGCAGGGGAGCCTCCAGATAGTGGGGCCAAGCCTCATAGGAAGGCAAGCCCTGCGGTTTCGCGTAAACCTTGGTATCCGTAAATCCGGCGCCGGCTTCCGTCGCAACCCAGCGGTCCGGGTGGTGCAGCCCAATGTGCCAGGTACCCGCGCCGCCCATGGAGAACCCGCGAAGCACGATGCGCGCGGGATCGACGTTGTACCGCTTCTCGACCGATGCCAGCGCCTCGAAAACGTCCGTCTCGCCTGCCCACCGGTAGGCGTTGTTCGTGCGTCCGAACACCTCCACCTGCAAAAAGTCTTCCTCGGACGGGATGGGTTTCGCCGCGTCGTGCGCCGCGAGGAAGCTGACTTCGTTCAATGTCGCGCCGCGCCCATGCAGTACAACGTCGAGTCGCATGGGTTTTGCTCCGTCGTAGGAATCGGGAACGATCATTCCGTAGGGCTGCAAGCTCCCATCCACTTTCGAACGATAAGCGCGTGAGAAACGGCCCTTCTGTTTTTCCCACGGCGCGCCGCCCTTCGCCAGTTGTCCCGCGCGTTCGATGCCGCGATCGAGCGCCGCAAGCGTATTGGTAAGGTAGGCCTTCGTAAAGAACTCTTCCGGATGCCGCGTGATCCAATCCGCCGCCTTGTGGTAGATCGCAACATCCGCGAGCAGCCTGTCGTCCGCGCCGGCGGCGGACAGCTTTTCGATGCGGGTTTTCAGATCCGCCATTCTATCGCGCACTTGCCGCATCTCATCGCCGGTGGGGACGTAGGGGTCGGCTGCGCCGAGGACGGCGGCTGCAAACAACGGAAGAATCAGGTTGCGTTTCATACTCAGGCCATTCTACGCCATGCGCTTGCCGCGGCAAATCGTTTCGCGGCAAACGATTCGTTTGTCCGCCGTGACGGTATTCCTTTGAGAATCCGTGAGCGGAAACTTGCCTTCTTCAATCGCGAGCACGGCGAGGTCGGCCGGCGCGCCTACATCCAGCGTCCCGAGACCTGGAACGCGGTTCACGATGCGCGCCGCATTCACCGTCGTTCTCAATAGAATGTCCTCGAAGCTCATGCCCAGATGGAGCATCTTGGACATCGTAGTCGGCATGTCGAATACAGGGCCCTTCACGTTCAGATTGTAGATGTCGGTCGAAATGGTGTCGGGAAGAAAGCCCGCCGCCATCGCTTTGCGCGCAATCTCGAAGTTGAAGCTGCCGAGCCCATGTCCGGTATCGAACTTCACGCCGCGCTTGCGGGCGTCGAGCACGCTCGCTTTGATCTCGCCGGATTTCTCAACGATGCCGATTCCGTGCGTATTGTAGCAATGGGTCACGACGTCGCCCGAACGCATCAGCGGCATGACCTCATCCGTCTCGGGAGGCGAGAAGCTGATATGGGCCATTAGCTGCACCCGAAACGCGTCGCACCACTCGCGCGCGATCTTGAGGAATTCCGGACTGTAGCGCCCGTTCATGTTCGACCCGACCTGCAGCTTGATGCCGAGCACGACGTCCTTGTTCGCCTCGATCATCCGGCCGGTGGCCCGCATCAATCCGCGCACGTACTTCACCGGGTCCAGATCCGGGTTCCGGCTGTTCGGATAAAGGTACACAAATCCGAATATTCGAACCTGGGAGCGGTCGATGACGAATTTGCGGAACCCTTCAATCTGGTCATGCGCGAAGGTTCCGGCGTCCACCCATGTGGTAACTCCCGAGCGCTTTGCGATGGGGTCGGGCTCCACTCCAAACGACGCGCCCCAGAAGCAATGCGTGTGCAGGTCAACCAGGCCGGGCGTAATGTAGGACCCCTTGGCATCGATGACGCTTGCCGCGCGCGCGGCGGGAATATCCGCCTCGACTGCCGCGATCCGGCCATCGAGCACCGCCACGTCGCCCCTCCGCCTGACGTCTTTAGCGGGATCTCGAATCTCGCCGTTCTTGATCACGATGTCGTACCGCGTCTGCGCGCCCGCAACGGCTGCCGACGCCAGCGACGCCCCGAGAAAACTTCGTCGATTCATTGTCTCTCCCCGGCGAGCGGTCGCCGCAGTTCCGTGAGCGCTTTCTCCGCCATGTCGAAAAATTCCTTGCGATGCACCGCGCTCGAAAACGCGAGCGACGCGTTCTTGTAGTGATTCAGCTCCGCTTCCCACTGCGCCGTCACGCGCTGGCGGGCTTCACGCACCATCAAAGGCTTGCCCTCGCGCGTCACGTATACGGGATTGGTGTGCGCCTGAATCTCGGGCTCATCCTTCTCCCTCGTGGACTGCACGCGCGCCGCCACCCAAACGCTCTCACCCGCCGGAACGGGCGCCGTGACCGAGAGCGAGGTCAGCTTGCCATCCCCCGCCGCCGACGCCGCGACGCGGCCATTCACCACGATTTCGAGCTTCTCGAGCGGCCGGAAAAACTGCGCCGTCGCGCTCGCCGTCGTCTGCGCCGCGTCGAGCGTCATCTCGACCAGCGGTCCGTTCGACACGGTCGCTTTTCCGTCCCGAACGCCGGCGGCCCAGGCTTCGAACGGAGACCCGTTGTGCGGCGCTTTCACCAGCGTGCGTTCCGGTCCAAGCAGCGACACCCACCTCGGCCACGCCTTGCTGCGGTTCAGCGGCACTGGAAAATCGCTGCCCGCGACGCCCGTCACCTTCAGACCCGCGTTGAGCAATTCATACCACGCGGCCGTTTTGAGGACTCCGAATTGAAACACTTCGATGAAATCGACGTTCCCCAGCACGAGGTCCATTAATTGCGTGGAGTGCGGCGTGCTGCCCGAGAAATGGGCGTATCCGACGATCCCGCCCAAGTCGCGTCCGCGCGCGAAAATCAGCGCTGGGAACGGATAAGGTTCGAGAGTGTTGGCGTACATCGTGCCCAAACTGAGCGGGCGAATCAGCTCGCGTCCACCCAGCACGTTGACATGTCCGTAGTACTCGCTTCGCGACTCATGCCCGGGCCGGATGGAATAGCCCCCTCGCCGCGCTTCCCCCGCCCGCCCGAAATCGTACTGCACCGAAGCATCCATCTGCCGCTGCAGTTGAAGGAAATTGCCAACCGAAAGGTCTTCGGCTTCAAGCCACCGCAAGAACACGTCGTCGTCTTCCTTCGATCGCGTGAGATGGATATGGTCGTCGGCGGAGATCCAATCCGCGCCATTGGCCCACGGCTGCATCTTGAGCGTGACTTTTGTCGTAACGCCGGGTTTCAATTCGAAGGTTTCAACGGCTGGAGCGTAGAATAAGCCGCGATACGCCTCCACCCTGTATTGTCCAGGCGGCAGATCGAACGAACCGCCCCCTTTCAGCAGGAACGTGTGGGACTGATCCATGCACGTCACTTCGAGAGTCTTAGGATCCGGATCGTTACGCCAAAGCCGCTCGCGATAAAACAGATCCACCCTCAGAGGCAGCATCGCCTCGACGGGGCTGAAGCGGAACGGCTTCCCGTCCTTAAGAAGATAGACACGGACGGGCATGCGCTTTTCCGTCGCCAATTCCAGATGGCCCGAAATCGAGCTCAGCCCGGACTCGCGGAACTGCGCCCAAAGCAGAGCGAATCCGAAAAGAGAGAGCAGCGCCGGTCTGAAAAATACGTTCATGAACGTATTATTCTACCTCTGCGGCCGGCTGGCGGGCTGTGTTAACTTCAACCTATGGCGTTTGAGTCCGACAAGATCATGTTCGAGATTTACAAAGAGACCGAATACACGGGCCGTTTCAAAGTGGTTTACTTCACGGAACTGGAGGACCACAACAAGGAGACGGAGATCAACCGCGCCATGATGGGCCAACATTTCTATGACGGGTTCATCAAAGGTTTCCGAAAGGAAGAGGCGAAAGAGATTGTCGACGGCCTTCTCACCCGTCTGAACGGCGGCGAAGTCCTCGAACCGAAAGAAGTGGAACGGGCGCTCGGCAGCCACTTGGCTTGAGACGCTTTTGGAAATCCTGCGTCTCATCACACTGAACGAAACCGAAGCTCAGGGTTGCGCGAGCGCGTTTACCGATTCTCTGTTCGGGGAGCTGAATGCCGCCTCCATGTACCTGCGAAAGCTCGAAGGCCAGCCCAAGGGCTCGGCGTTCGCCTACGAGATGTCGCTCGACCGGCATCGTTACGGCGCGCTGATGGTGCTTGACCGTTGGGCCGCCCTTGCACGCGCCTTCGATCCGCACGTGGCGATGTTCCGGGACGCCGCGCGGAGCGTGCGAGCGGCGGAGGATATTCTTGGCCGTGCGAACGAGCTGATCGACGCCACAACAGAATATGGGGGCGACGTCGTAGCGGCTTGTATCGCCGCGTTTCAGTCGCTCAACCTGACGTTCGAAACGGAGCGCAAGGCAGTAGAGCAGGCCGAAAAACTGGGGCCGATGCTTTCCGAAGAATACAAGCGGACGAGACGGATCTTCCTGCAGGATCTGGCCGCGCGGTAGCGCAACCGGGCCTCCCTACCGCAGACCTGTAATGTTGCCGTCCGCGTCCACGTCGAGAACGAAGGCCTGCGGGGTCTTGCCCAGGCCGGGCATCCGCATCATGTTTCCAGCGACGATGACGACCCAGCCCGCGCCCGCGGAGAGGATGGCGTCCGTGACCGTGAATGTCCAGCCTTGCGGCGCTCCGTACAGTTTCGGGTTGTCCGTGAGTGACGACTGGGTCTTGGCAATGCAGACGGGCAGATGGCCAAATCCCATCTGAGCGAAGCGATCGAGCTTCCTTCTGGCATCCGATTCGATGTACACCGAGCCTGCGCCGTATATTTCGCGGGCCACCGTCTCCAATTTCTGCGACAAGCTGAGCGAGGAATCGTAGAGGGATCGCGGCCGTTCCGGCGGCGCCTGGCTAAGAAGCGAGATTATTTTTTCGCCGAGTTCGAGCGCGCCTGCGCCGCCTTGATTGTAGACGTCGATGACCGCGCTTTCGACGCCGTGAGCGTGGCAGGACGCCCCGATCTCCTTGAGCAGCGCCTCGCCATCCTGCGGGAAGCGGTTGATGGCAACGATAACCGGTACGCGGAATTTCTGTAGATTGCGGATATGACGGTCGAGGTTGACCATGCCGGCGCGCAGCGACGGAAGATCGAACGGTCCCGCGGGATTGCCGGTTCCCTGCGTACAGAGAGCGCGCGCGGACGCTACCAGGACCGCTATCGACGGCTCAATGCCGGTAGCCGGCATGACCAGATCGAAGTACTTCTCCGCGCCCAGATCGGCGCCGAAGCCGCACTCGTTCACAACATAGTCGGCCAATTGCAGGCCCATGCGCTGCGCCAGAACGCTCGAGGTCCCATGCGCTATATTCCCAAACGGCCCGGCGTGGACGATGGCCGGCGCGCCCTCGGTAGTCTGCACGAGGTTCGGCATGACGGCTTCGTTGAGCAGCGCCATCATCGCTCCGGTGGCGTTGAGGCTGCGCGCGCGGATGACGCCCCCCTTCAGGTCGAGGCCGATCACGAGATCGGCGAGACGGCGGCGCAGGTCTTCTCTTGAAGACGCCATCGCCAGAATGGCCATGATCTCGGAAGCGGCGGTGATGACGAACGCGGTCTCACGGGGGAACCCGTTGGCCTTACCGCCAAGGCCGACAACCACGTGCCGCAGCGCGCGGTCGTTCATATCCATCGTGCGCGGCCACCAGATGTTCCCGGTGTCGATACCGAGATCGTTGCCGTGGTGCAAGTGGGAATCGAGCATCGCCGCCAGCAGATTGTGCGCGCTCGTGACCGCGTGGAAGTCGCCGTTGAAATGCAGGTTGATCAATTCATACGGGACGACCTGAGACTTCCCGCCTCCCGTCGCGCCGCCCTTCAGCCCAAAGACAGGGCCGAGTGAAGGCTCGCGGAGAGTGACGGCCGCGTTCTTGCCCAGCTGGCACAGAGCCTGGGTCAGGCCGATGGAGGAGACAGTCTTGCCCTCTCCGTGACTCGTAGGCGTGATGGCCGTGACCAGAATCAATTTGCCCCGTGCCTCGCCGCGCCCGATCAGATCTAGCCGCAGCTTGGCCGTGTAGCGCCCGTAATATTCGAGGCAGCTATCGGGGATCTCCAGTTTGTCGGCGACCTGACGGATGGGAAGCATTCGTGATGATCCTTTCCTCCACCTATTATCTTAGGTTGGTCGACTTCACCGCGCGCACTTGATGCGCCGCTCGAGGTAATCGACGAAGCGCGCCGTGGGGTCGAAGCCGACGACGTTCACCGCGTCCGTGACGAAATTCGAGAGCGCATTGATGTCGTAGAAACAGATCTCGCCCGTGCGGTCGTTCACCAGATATTCGATCCCGCCGACGTCGAGCGAGGCCGCCTTCGCTAGCCGGAGTGCGCCGTCGATCGCTTCCGGCGGAGGATCGGCGCGCTCGATGCGAAGCTGCTTCTTCACGGGCGATTCGGCCGGACAAACCCCGAAATCCCCGCGGGACAGGCCTCCCGGCCTGTCTTCCTCGACCCGGCAAATATCCGCCGGGCACAGGTTGAAACTCGACAGGTCCGGGAAAATGCGGATCGCGTAGAGGAATTCTCCGTCCAGGATTTCCACGCGAACGATGGATCCGCCGCGCGCCGGAAGGAATTCCTGGACGAGCCCCGTGCCGTCGATCCCCAGGTCCGGCGTGGCGCCGGCCAGTTCGCCGGGTGAATCGAACCGCGTGATGCCCGCGCCGCTGCCCCCGATGTTCGGCTTGACGACCACGGGGAACGTCAGCCCCTCCGCCGCTTCGGCCGCGCGCGAAGCGTGATTGATGACGCGCGCCCTCGGGTATCCTACGCTCTCGCGCCGGAAGAGATCGAGTTGCCGCGATTTCGAAATCTCCACCTCATAGGCTCGACCGCCGTTCACTACCGGTACGCCGTTCATCTCCAGATGGGCGAGATAGTCCTTCACCGCGAAGATGCCGTTGCCGTGACCGCGTTTCCACGCCGACGGGCTCATGCGGTTGACCGCGAGGGTGGGCAGGTTGGTGTCGTCCGGACCGAACAGCAGACGGGCTGCATCGACCCGTTCGTACGCGATTCCACGCCGCTCCAGTTCGGCAAACAGCAGCTTGAACCACTCCGGATGTTCGTAGACGATTGCGAGCATATTGGAAAGTCTAGTACAACGTCCGCGCAGGTGGAGACCGCGCGCTTTCAGAACCGCGATGCGTGGTCGATCGAAAACGACGTGCTACGTGTCACCATCCTTCAATCGGGCGGGCACGTCGGTGAAATCATCCAAAAAAGGAGCGGACGCGGCGAATCCGCTTTGGGTGCAAAAGCGGGCGGCCATTGACGCCGAAACTTACAATCCCTCGCGGCACGAGAAACTGTACGCCGGCGGATCGGGCTCGCGGCAGATGAGCGGACTCGCGGGCCACAACCTGTGCTTCCCCTACTGGGGCGATCCGTCGGACGCCGAGGCTCGCGCGGGCATGACCTATCACGGGGAGGACGGGGTTGTGCGCTGGAAGCGGACCGCCGGCGGATCGGATTGTGGCGTATTTCGACGAGACGGCGAAGAACATGAGCGCCTGGGATCGGGCCGTGGGCTGGTGCGAGCATGGGACGATGGGGCCGCCCTTTCTCGATAAGGGGGTCGCGATGACCGGCGCTTCAATCACCCGCGGGCGGGCCGGCGGCGCATGCCGAAGCGGCCTCGACGATGGTAAGTGGTCTCATGCATTCAGGAAACCACACCCCGATAATATGCGCAATTATTTATGGCGCTGTGTGTAACACCGAACCAATTGATTCCGAGTCAGCATGTGAGCCATTGATCATGTTTTCCCTCCATGTGGAAGGCCATCCGGATTGGGGGCGGGTGAGAGTGGCGCCGTCGTTTCAACCTCGAAGCAACCGCTTTCCCGGGTTCCGGCGAACGCGTCGATCAACCGGTTTCTCATATCGAGGTCCTCTAAAAAAACTGTGAACCAAATGCTGAAGAACCCGTATCCAAGAGCGGTCTGCACTGCTAAACGTCTCAACGGGAGGTTGCCTGGAGCGTTCAGAATGTCCTCTTTTGCAACCTCCGCCACACCCCAGACCTCCATCCTTTGGGACACCCTGTCGAGTGCGACCAGCTTCCCATTCTCGTCCAGTGTTTCAACAATTGCTTTGTCGAGTCCGGTGAGTGAAAGAGTGGCGAGACACCTCCTCCTCTGCGGCTCCAATAGATACGGCGGCGGGCTTACCGTGCCATCTTCGGAATAGATGAAAGCGCTGAGCGTGTTATCGCGATCCGGCAATAGAATACCGGTCAACTCCACATCTTTGTCCCCCTTCGTGGCGTTACAGTTCCGGCACGCCAACAGGAAGTTCTCCCATCGTCCTTCGAGATGCCGGTACTGCGGCAGCCCTTTGGGCTGGATATGTTCCACTTCGAGCAGCGTTGGGATTCGACGTTCACAATAGCTGCAATACGAGCCCAGCCTCGCTACGAGATCCGGTTTTGCCTCCTCGTAATTCTCAAAATCCGTGTTACGCGGAGAACAGCCCCGCCGGACTGGCCGCATGACGTCATTCACTCATCTGGGAGGCCCGCTTCATTTCAAGAAATGCCTGGAAAGCCGGGTTGTCGGCATACGGGGCAACAGCGCTCGCCAACTCTTCCTGATACGCCGCTAACTTCTCCTTCGGGGCCAAAGATGCCTTCTCAAGGGTCTCCAAGTAATGAAGTGCGGTATTCTTCATCTCCCAATACCGCTCGCTCACCTCGGGAGTGGAAACGCCCATTATGCCACGCGCGATGTCTGCGAGCGTCTTGTTGCCGAGCTGAGCCGTGGGCATTCCATCAAGCATCAAGAGTTCCTCCCCAGAGCGCAAAGATTGGATCAAAAACGGAGAATGCGTCGTCGCGAAGAACTGAATCTTCGGGAAAGTCCTCCGAAGATCCTCAATAACGCGCCGTTGCCAGATGGGGTGAAGATGGAGATCCAACTCGTCGATCACCACCACACCTGGCGTTTCCGCTAACACCCTATCCGCCAGTGCGGGGTTCAGGGTCGCCGCCTTCTGAGCCACATCTCCCGCGAGCGCCAATAGGGTCCGCTGTCCATCGCTGAGATTGTTGAAGGGCTGCTTTCCTTGCGCGCCGATCTCGACGATCACTTCGCTCCGGCGAGGATCAAAATACAGATCTCGAGCCTCTTCCACGCATCCGAGGATCGCCTCTCGTACAGCAGCGTAGGCCGGCGAAACGTCTCCACCCTCTTGATACGAGATCCAAGATTGTTGAGCGATCCATCGCGCTAATTCGGCGACCGACATCCTGGGATCGACGCTGTTTCGATATCCGTCCAGGCGCGATCGAGTTTCCTTCCGGATCAAAGGCTTCTCGCTCTTTACTTGGGATTGATCGCGGGGCACATCCCATAACCTGCTTGTACCGTAGTACGAAAGAAGAGGGAGAATCACTTCTCGCCCCCCCCGCACGTCACTGTCTGTCTCTGTGGCGACCGCCTTGATGTCGCCGGCATCGACATAGGTCGTACGGCCACCGGGAGTATTCAGGGAACGCCGCCAACGAAGCGTGCGGCCGAGGACCTCCCCAGACGCCTCGACAGCACAGGGATACTGATACTCCCAATTGACTTGCCATGCCTGCCGCCCATTCGCTCCGCCGTTCTCCGCCAGAATCGCTTTTAGCCGGACTTCATGGGTGCGAATGTGCCGCGTAGTGCAACCACGCATTCCGAGAAACCAGCTGCCCATTGCAACCGCAACGGCGTCAAGGACGGACGTTTTGCCCGTTCCATTCACTCCCACCAGGAGATTCATCTGCGGATGGAAAGAGAACTCGCGATGCTCAAATCCTTTGAAATTCTCGACGGTCAGGCGGTCAATGCGCATGGCTACCTTTTATTGTCGCTCGCCGTTGCGCCAGGCAGCGGCTGAAGGGGAGTGTCATCAAGCCACTCGGCCCACGACATTCTCCAAAGTCCATTCCGCTTTCGGCCTCCAGGGAGAGCCGTACTCTTTTTCAAAACGAAGGCGCGCTACTGAAACCGATTCTCCCACGCCCAGTTATCTTTATTCCCTACCGCTCCGGCAGCGCAAACGACAAAATATTCCCACCGGACGCGATCGCCACATACTGGCGGCCCTTCACCATATACGTCATGGGCGAAGCCTTCCAGACGTTGTTCGTCTCGAAGTGCCAAAGCGTGCGTCCCGTTTTCGCGTCTACCGCGGCAAAGCCGCCGCCCGTCTCTCCGTAGAAAACCAGTCCGCCCGCGGTCGATAGAACGCCCGAGTAGTTCGACTCCGGCGCGCCGAACTGCGGCACTTCCCACGCGATCTTTCCCGTATCGAGGTCCAGGGCGCGGAGAAATTTCTTCGGCGGGTCCGAAGGGTCCCGGAACGGCACGTATCCGCCCATCTTCGATTGCCGGTAAATGCTGCAATCTTCCACCGCCATCATATAGAACAGCCTTGTCGCGGGGTTGAACGCCGTCGAATACCAGTTCGTCGCGCCCCTGACGGCCGGACAAGCCTTCGTGCCCCCCGGCGTGGGCTTGTTCCCTTCGACGAGCTGCGGCCTGCCGTCCGCGCCGATGCCGCTCGCCCATGTCAGTCGATTGACGAAAGGCTTGGCCAGAAGCAGCTCGCCGTTGGTACGGTCGAGCACGTAGAAAAAGCCGTTCCGGTTGCCCTGCAACAACAGCTTGCGGTCGCGCCCCTGGAAACGCGCGTTGACCAGCACGAGCGGCTCCGTGGCGTCCCAATCGTGCAGGTCGTGCGGAGTAAATTGGTAGTGCCAGCGCAGCTTCCCGGTCTTTACGTCGAGAGCCACAACGCAATTCGTATAGAGATTGTCTCCCTTGCGGTCGTCGCCGTCGGTGTCGGGGAACGGATTGCCGGTCGGCCAGTAAAGCAATCCGGTCTCCTCGTCATAGGAGCCGGTCAGCCATGTGGCGCCGCCGCCCACTTCGATGGCTTTCCCGCCGCCCCATGTCTCGGAGGCGGGCTCGCCGGCTTTTGGAACCGTCCAGAAGCGCCAGGCGAGTTCGCCGGTTGTGGCTTTGTAGGCCGCGAGAAAGCCCCGGATTCCGCCATCGCCGCCATTCACGCCGGCGATGACGAGGTCGCCCACAACCAGCGGCGCGGTGGTCGAGCCGTAGCGCCCCGGAGGATCGGGCATCACCACGTCCCACATCAGCGCGCCGGTGAGCGCATTGAGGCAGAGGAGGTGTGCGTCGTCGGTCGAGAAGAAGACGCGGCTGCCAAGAATTGCCGCGCCCCGCTGCGCCCCCAAGGCAGCGTCTCCGGGAATCATGGGTCCGGAATTGCGCGGTCGCGAATAGCACCAGATTTGGCGTCCGGTGCGCGCGTCAAGGGCGCAAACCTGGTTGGGTCCGGTGACATACATCACGCCGTCGCTGACCAGCGGCGTGGTTTCGAGCAGAAAATAGGGGATCGAGTAGCTCCACTGAACCTGCAGCCGGCTCGCGTTTCCGGTGTCGATCTGGTTGAGCGCGCTGTGGCGGTTGCCGTCCAGCGTACCGTTGTAGCTCGGCCACTCTCCGAGCTTCGGGTGGAGAATCCGCTCCATGCTTTCCGGCGAGATCCGGTCATCTCCCGCGGGAATCGAGCCAACGGCCGCGCCGCCCAAACGGCTGAGGAACGCCAGCAGATCCCGCCGCTCCTCAGGCGAAGCTTTGAGGGGCGGCATCGGCGACGCCTTCTCCCCGGTAACGCTTTCGTATTCGGATTCGAGCAACAGGTGCAGACGGCCGTCGAGCGTTTGCACCTGCAGGTCGTGCTTGCCCTGGTTGCGGGCATAGCCGCGGAGCGTGGACCCGTCGCGAAGGCGCACGTTCACGACCGCCCACGGGTTCTGCGGACACCACGCCCATCCGGGACATGACGGCGCGGAGCCGCCCACGCGAGTGCCGGGACTGTCGAGAGACTGCTCGAGCTCGCGCAGGGGCAGCGCGCGGCCGATGTCTGAGAGATCGGGTCCATTGGACTTCCCGCGTCCCCGCACCATGTGGCACGAACCGCATTGGCCTTTGCCGAAGAAGAAGCGCTCGCCCGCGGCCGCGTCGCCCGGCAGGTTGAGGTCGTAGGCGGCGGCATTCAATGCGCGTATCCAGCGCGTGAGGCCGCGCAATTGATCCTCCGGCAGAGGGAACGCGGGCATACCGCCTTGGGTTCCGTTCTTCACGATGTCCTGAATCCGCTGATCGGAGCGGTTTTTCAGAGCCCGGTTTCCGAGCAACGCCGGGCCGCGGTCCGTACCCGTGCCGCCCGCGCCGTGGCATGCGGCGCAGAGGCTCGCGTACTGGCGGTCCGCGGATAGATCTTGCGCTACGGCAAGCGAGGCCGATGCGATCGCGGCGGCCGTCAATACTACGGAGCGGAGAATGGAGGTTTGCATGTTAACCCAACTGTGAGGCAATCCGTTCAAGCGCGTCGAGGCCGTCCACGTCGCGATCCAACTCGGCTAGCGGCAAGATGCTCACCGGCTGCCCGCTGTACTCCTTCCGGAGTTCCTCGATCGCGTGGAGGTGGGATTGGCGGACACCCGCGTACCAGGCAAGCACATCCGATTCCAGACCGGGTGCGCCCCCCGCGCCGGAAGCGTCGTGCGGCCAAACGCGGTTCACGTAGACCGTCCCGAGCGGAAACCCCCTTTCCTTGAGGGCGCTGAAAAAGAAGCGCGCGTCCCGCAGGGCTTTCTGCGGAGTCGTAACTACGCGGAACTCCGTGATCGCGGGGTCCTTCAGAAGCGCAACGGTCTTTTCGGCGCGGCGGGCGTACCCTTCCGCGATGGACACGAAAATCGAATAGAAATCGAGAACCTGCTGCACCAGGTTTGCCCCGAGCAGCGATTCCACGCGCGCGTAGAGGTCCATGCTCTTTCTTCCCAGCGACATCATTCCGGTCCGGGCGACGAACTGATAGGTGCGTCCCACGAGCTTCACCCAGCCCGAGCCTACCAGATCGGCGAACGCCATCGGCTTGTCCAGGAATTCGATCGCATGACGGGAAGGGGCGGTATCGACGACGATGTATTCGAAGCCGCGGCGGCTGAGCTGGTCGATACGCTCGACCGCCATCAGTTCCTGCATGCCGACGAGCGAATCGGCGATCTGCGCGTAGATCGGGTGGTTCAGGATGCGGTCCGCCTGACCCTTCTTCGCGTACATGTTGACGGCGTCGTCGAGCGTCGCGCGCACATCGAGCAGCGCGGCCCAAAGCTCGCCCTTGCCCGGTGGAACGAGCGGCACAACCTGTTCCAGAGTGCGTTCCCTAAGATTCAGGGCGGTGCGCAGGCGCAAGGCCGGATCGATCGTGAGAACCAGGCTTTTATCGGCCTGCCTCCGGGCGCGGGAGAGCGCCGTCGCAGCCGCGACCGACGTCTTGCCGACGCCGCCGGTGCCAAGATAGACGACGATTTTCACAGCATCTCCGAGAGCGGCTGGAGCGACTTGCCGACTTCCTCAAGCAAGTCGAGATCCGACCGCCATCCTTTGACCCGTTCGACCGCAACCGGCCGCGTGGAGACGCCGATGAGCAGCTCCGCGGCGCGCTTGCGCTCAAGTTCCGCCCTTTCGAGAGCGAAGCGAAGAACTGCGCTCGAAGAGGCCGAAGCCCGCAGCTCCGCCATCTGCTTATCGGTTGCCTTGCTAAGGGGCGAGACCATGTTCATGATCACGGCGGCCGAGGCGAGATTGTAGTCTTTTTCCAGCGCACGGCACATCTCGACCGTTTCGGCGACGGCCATCTCCTCGAGCGTCGCCACGGGAAACACAGTGATTCGCGAAGTATTCGAGAAAAAATGGGCGAGATCGGCCCCGGCCACGGCCAACGGCCCGGAGAGAAACGTTTCAAAGCTGCGGGCCGAGTGCAGCGTGCTGAGGAAATGGCCCATGGAGGGCGCATCCCAGAACAGCAGGTCGAAATCGGGAGCCGCCGCGTGCGCCTTCGCCTTCCTTTCGGCAAGCTGCTGGAGCCGCGCCAGGAAATAGAATTCCTTCAGGCCGGGCGCGACTTCGATGAGGCTCTTGTAGATGTGGCTGTCGAGCACCGCCTTCGCGACCCATTCGACCGGAAAATTCTTTCGTACGAGTTCCGCCAGTAGGTCGCGCGGGTCGAAGTGCACCACGAACAGGTTGGCAGCGGCGGCGGGGTCCGACGCGGCGAGCCCCTCGAGCGAAACCGAAACGGCCAGTTCGGGAATAGGATGCGAGGTGACCACCACGACTTTCCTTCCCGCGCGGGCGTGCTTCAAAGCCAAAGCCAGGCTGAGGGTGGTCTTCCCGACTCCGCCCTTGCCGCAGAACACGACAATTTTGGATTGTACGCTCACATTCTACGCAGGCTGATTACGCCGGCAGCTTCGTCTACCGAGAGCCGGTGATCGTCGCTCGCTTCGATCGCGACGGGCCCGAACTCAACTCCGTGGGTCTTCGACGGAACGAAAACGTTGACCGTGAACTCACCCGAACCATAAGCCCGGATGCGCATTTCAACGGCCTCGTCCGCGGGAAAGAACAGGACTTTCACATCTCCCGCGCGCACTTCGGCTATCGTGTTCGAGGCGAAGCCTTCAACCGGGCAACCCAGCACCGCGACGGATAGGCGGGTCATCGCCTTGACCAGGTAAAGACTGTCGAAAGTGGACAGAAGCGTCTTCTTGATTTTTGCCTTTGTACCGTCGTCGGACTCCGCCGGAGCCGCGGCGGGAGCGGATGCCGAATTTACCGTACTCGCCGCGGGGGCCGAGGGAGTCGCGGCGGGAGTTGCGCCTTTCGCGGCCGCCGGAACAGCGGCGGCTGGAGCGGCGGGCGGCTTGGCCGGACTCGTCGCCAGTTTTTCGTTCGCCACGCGCAATCGTTCAGCCAGCACGCGCGTCAGACGAATGGGAATTTCCGGGTACTTCGCCATCAGCTTGACGAAGCCGTCGCGCGTAAGCAAAAGACATTCGGTGTCTTCGGTGCAGGTGACCGTCGCCGAGCGAGGCTTGTTGTCCACGATCGACATCTCTCCAAAGAACTGTTCCACGCCAAGTTCCGCCAGCAGTCCGCTCTTGGCGGTCTCGATCTTCACCCGGCCTTTTGAGATCACGTAAAGACCGAGTCCCATCTCTCCCTGCCGGACGATCGTCTCGTTTTTTGTGAACGTGCGAACGAGGCAGGCATCGGCCACGCGTTTGAGAGTCTTGTCGTCGAGACCGGAAAAGAAGTCGATTTTTGCGATCAGATCTTTCATTTGTGAATTGTCGATTATCATTTAGACTTATAAAAATAGGTCTTCCCGCTGAACCAGACTCGATAGCCCTCGCTCGATTGAATCACGTGAAGCATGCGTTTCCGCCGTTTGGCAGGGGCCTCTCCGCCGCCTGCCGCAGCTCCTCCCGCCGCCTCGGGGGCCGCTTCCTCGGCGACTTCGAATTTCGGCGTCGGGGGCGCGGTGTGTACCCGCTGCTTCAGCGCCTCCGCCGTCTGTTGGATCGACTTATCCATGATGCGCGCGACCATGAATTTCGGCACCATCGCGCCCGCATCCATCTCCATCTCGCCCACGACCACGGTTCCCGCGCCGTCGGACGCGTTCATGAGGCGGAAGGACCCCGTATAATCCTTGATGTCCTTGCCGCTGAACTTCCGGAACGAGATCAGCTGAGTTGGCGTCAAGTCGAACTCGAGCCCCATCGTGATGGTCTTGACGCTCGCGAGCGTGAGTTCCACCTGCTTGGTGGCAGGCTCGTCCTTCACGAGCTTGGCTTCCTTGCAGCCCGGAAACCATTCGCTCCAGCGAGGGAAATCCACGAGAATGCCGTACAGCCTCTCGCGAGGCGCGTCGATTTGGAATACGGATTTTCCCATGGCTTCTCTTATTCCTGAACGGGCGTCAGCTTGTAGCGCTTGCCCATGAGCCAGATTTCGAGCGACTCATCGGTTTCGATAATCTCAAGAAACTTCCGGCCGCCGTGATCCTGCAATTCCGAAGAGAATGCGGCCACGCGGCCTTCCAGCGATTTGAGCAAAGAGCGGCTCACGAATTGCTGCGCCATGCCGGGGTAAAGCACGCGCCAGTTGCTCAGATCCACCTCCGTGCGCAGCGTCACTTTCGTGCCGGTTCCCTCGCCTTGAAGAGTCCAATGGACTCGCGTCAAGGGGAAATTGCCCGCAATCCGGCGGTGCAACACCATCTCGTTTCTGGTGTGAATGCATTCCATGGTCAGTTTCGAATCCGGCGGCTTTTCGAAACCGAATTCGGCGATCGCCAGGTCGCCTTCCTTGACCATGAGTTTGGAGTGGCTTGTGATCGGGAACCACTCGATATAGTTGTCGTAATCGATCAGGATGTCGTATACGCTGGACGGTTCCGCGCTCAGAACAATCGATTGCGAACCGATGTCAGTCCATCGCTTTAGTTTCCACATAGCCAATCAACCGATCCGCGAGACGGCCCAGAAGAGACCGATTCCCGCCCCTCCGGCAACAACGGACAAAGCCGCGGAATAGGGTGCCGGGAGGGCTGCCGCCCAACGAACCGACACCAGAAACACAATCAAAAGCATACCAATGATTATGGCGGAACGGACCACGCGGTTTTGCGGGGCGGAAGAATCGGAGGTCTCCTGCGTGTCTACCCCAATCGAAAGATCGTTTTCCCTGAACTCATCCGCAAGCCGGTTCACCTGCCGCAGCCCCTCAAAAAATAGCAGACCGGAGCCGAGGAACCACTCCGAGGCCATTTCGCGAGTCGCCAGATCGCGCATTCGCGCGCGCAGAAGACGCCCAATGACGGGCCACTGCGCCTCGGCGACCATGTCGGATTCCGCCGTCACCGCCGCGGTCTCCGCGTTCCAGTAGCCGAGAGCGATCAGGTTGCGATGCATCAGATCGAGAAACAGCGGACGCGCGGATTGCACCCGCGAGAGCGCGCGCCAATTGCCTTCGAAGATCGACGCCGAGCGCGGAAACTGCATGTTTATCTTAAGCTCCGGCTCGAGGTCGGAAAGGGCCTCGAGCAGATCGGGCTCCAGTTGTCCCCCGGCGCGGCCGTGGGCGAGGCGGCTCAGAGCGTGGGCGGCGGTGGATGAGTTGCGCGCGAGCACTCCCGAGATGTATTTAAGCGTGGTGGCGGCTTGTGAGGGCGGTATGGCCACATAGCGGCAAGCCCGGCGCAGCCCCATCTTTCCCTCGGGAGTAATCACGATCGAATCAGGATCGAACTCTCCATCGATGACCGAGAGCATGCAAATCTGTTCGAGAACGCCTTCCGTTACCTTGCGAACGGCGGTGACCGAACCCCTGGCAATCATCGGGCCCGCAGGTTCGCCTTCCACCCAGCTCAGGCAAAGTACCCGATCGCTTGAGAACGCCTCAATCACCACGGGATGCTGCACGTTGCTCTTCAAACGTCCCGAGTTGAGGGTGTTGAGATACGACCGTTCGCGATCCAGATTCCGGTCGAGATCGCACCACTGACGAAACTGCGCGAGCACTTCGGGCGTTATAGCGAGGCGGACACCCTCTTCATTCAGGAGCCTGATGCCGCTCTCAAAACCGGCGAATTCGTCAGGCTCGAATGGGCTGCGAGCCGCCTCCACGGCGACCGTGCGCTCCCCCAGCGTGCCGCGAAACGCATACCGGGAAAAGGTATTCCAGCAGGGCTTGAGTTCGAGCGTATCCGCCAGAGCGGCGCCAGGCTCTCCAAAGTCCTCAAGCGCCCGGATCACGCGGCCGCGCTCGGCTGGCGGAGCTTCCACGCGAACCGTTCGCAAGTGGCCGAGGTAGTCCGATCGAAGCAAGTCCGCGCGCCAGCACAGGAACTGCGCAAAACAGGCGTAGAGTCCGCCGAGTTCCTCCAAGGCGTTGCGAAACTGGAGTCCTTTTGGCAGGTCCTCCTGTGGCCATGGGGTAGGGGCGCTTCGCCAGTCGCGGCGCGTCCGAAGACCGAACTTCCGGAAGACGTCCGCAACGGTAGGTCGGGCTGACAATTAGGTAAAGATCCTGGGACGGGCTCTGAGCGGGAGCCGCGCCCGATGGGGAAAAACCGGGCTTCGGCGTCGCGGCCGAACACCCGGTAAACACGGCCACGGGCAGGCAACCTTTGCCCGCCTGTTCCCGCAAGTATCCGCTATGCGTGTGGCGCGGTAAGGTCCGCCACGCTCTTAGGCTCCCCGGCGCCGTTCGGCTTCGGGTCGGCGGTAGCTTTCTTCACCATCTCGGCAAAGGACTCCGTGGTTTTACGCATCAGATCCGTTGTGGTCTGCATCATCTCCCGAGGGTCGAGAGCCTGAACGTTCATTGCGCTCATGCCGCGATCCACCATCTCCTTTTGCGCTTTCAGCATGCTTTCCAGCGTGGCGGTCTTGGCCGAATCGAACTGCTTCGTTACGACATCCGTCAGGGAGTCCAGGGCTTCCGTGAACTTGTTCATCGCAGCCTGGGAATCAGAAGCGAATACTACCGCGTTCTGAACCTGCTGCATGCCAAACAGCGTTACCGCCGTCGTAAAACGCATCATCGAAGCGATCACTTCTTGCATTTTAGGTTCCTCCATTGCTTTACTTAAATGACAATCGCTGCAATAGCCGCAGCAACCACAGTGTCCATAATGCCAGAAAAACTCCCGCGAGTATAGCGGGAAATTGCCATTGATTCGAAGGCGGGAATCCGGTTGCCGTGAACGTGAGGACGCCAAGTCCCCAGATTGACGCCGCCGCGACGGCCCGCATGCGCAATCCGGACGATTGATCGGGCCTGTGTGTGACGCCCGCGCGGATGCGAAGCTGCCGGCGGTCGAGCAGGCTGATGGCGTGAAGCATGCCCGCGGGACCGGTCTGAAGCCAAACGGAGAGATCGGCCAGCATCGAAAGCGCCCCGCCCCGCGAAAAGATCTTATGTTTGGCTTCCTCGGCGAGATAATCCTCCACCACATTGCGTAGAATAAGGGCTAAATCCACGCCGGGCGCGAGCCGCGAAACCAGCCCGTCGGCAAGAATTGTGGACCGGATGTACTTGATCATTTCGCGATCGACCAGGACGCCGTAGTTCTGGCAGATGCTAAGCAAGTCCATCATTGTCTTGGTGACGGTGACGCGAAACCGCACGCGTCCGGCGAGCGCGGGCTCTTCGTACCAATTGGCGCAGAGTTCCTCGATGCGGGTTCGCATGCCGGCGAGATCGGCGCCTGGACTCACCATGCAAATGCTGAGAAAGCTCTCGTAGATCGCGTCGGCATTGCCGCTCGCGTAGGCCAGGGTGAGCTCGATCTGTTTGCGGCGCGCCTCGGGCGTGAGCGTGGCGACAATGCCGAAATCGACGTACCCCACTACGTTGTTGGGCAGGATGAGGAGGTTCGCCGGATGCAGATCCGCGTGGAATACGCCGAACCGGAAAGCGTCGCTTAGGAAGTTCGAGATCACGTTCGAGCTGAAAACAGACGGTACGAAGCCGCGGGCGCGGAGCCCATTTAGTGTCTCGACGTCGTTATTTTCCACCATGCGCAGATAGGAGGCGACGCTCGGCCCCTCCAGGAAATCCATGGTGAGGACGCGCTGAGACGTAAGCTGCCAATAGACGCGCGGGATGCGTTCGGAGGGCGTGTGAACGGCGTTGTCTCCGAGCAGTTTGGCGTAGGAGGCTTCGCGGCGGTAGTCGAGCTCGTCGCCCGTCCACGTGGAAAGCTCGCGCACCGGGTCGCGCATGAAATAGAAGCTTCGGATGTGAAAGAAGAAGATAACGCGGACGCCGATGCGGAGCAGCAGATTATCGCGTTCGAAGACCCGCTGGATTCCGGGCCGCTGAACTTTGACCGCAACGGCCGTGCCGTCCTTCAACCGCGCCCGATGGACCTGGCCGATCGAGGCGGAGGCGATCGCCCGGTAATCGAACTCGGCGTACAGATCCTCCGCCGGCGCTTTGAAGTGTTCGACGAAAGCTTGTTTGACCTGTTCGGAAGGGAATTGCGGAACGCGATCGAGCAGCGAGAGCAGGGCATCGCAGTACTCGCGTGGAATCGTGTCGATCTGAAGGGAGAGTATTTGGCCGAACTTGATAAAGCTGCCACTGAGTTTTTCAAACGCTTCGCGAACGAGGTCCGGACCCCCGGTGGGACGCCCGCGGAATCTGCGCCAGAGCATGCGAATGGCAACGTTCGACAGCACGGCCGTGAGCTGGAACATGCGCGCGGCGTAGGCGAGGATCTGGAAGCGCTCGGGCATTGTGCGTGGCGAGTCCTCAGTTTAGCAGAGAGGCGAAAGCGGTTAATAGGATACTTCCACTCCGGGCGACTTGGCTCGGTCAGTCCGGTAACTGCCTCGGTATTCCCTGCCGTCCTTTATGAAGACGATATCGTTGTAGCTGTTCCAGCGCTCTTTTTTACTTTGTGATTTAGCCATACGCCAACTTCACCTGTTGGTACGTGGATGAGCGCAACCAAGAGGAAACGGTGATGGGTTGGCCGTAGATGCATTCGCGTACCGCCGCTTCCGCAGCATGCGTATCCCGCCCGTGCTTCAATCGTGCCGCTACAAGCGGGTGCTCCCTGAGCTTTCTTTCAAGTTGCTTTCGATCAATCTCAGACGTGATGTGGACACACACACACAAACACAAACGCAAGAGATTTTTCACGTCCCGGGCAAAAGCCCTCAGGAACTCCTGACGGTCCGCGCAGGCTGTGGGATTCACCGATCCGGGCTGGCTCGACTCCCACGTCGCCACGTGGGATTTCGGCGATGGCGGTCCGCCGGCGACCGCGACGGTGACGGAGAAGAACCTTCCTCCCATAGGCACGGGCTCGGTAGTGGTATCGCACATCTACCACCACCTGGGCTGCTATTGCACGGTGTGCGCGGTGACCGATGACGACGGTGGCGTCGGTTTCGCCGGCAAGACGGTGCGCGTGGTGGACGTGCGTAACGCGCGGTTCGAGGACGGGTTCCACGGAACGCTCGCAGGCTCGATCGCCAACGAATGGGAAGGCTTTGCCGCGACCATCGCC
>CAMDED010000089.1 GCA_945893365.1 Candidatus Sulfopaludibacter sp. SbA3
GGCGGAAGAGCAACGCCGCCACCGCTTGGGACACACAACAGCCGAACAGATCCGCTTTCACGAACGAACCACGGTGGAACGAGTGAATGCGCGGTTGAAAGACGAGTTCGGGGCGAGCACGGTACGGGTGCGCGGCAACAAAAAGGTGATGTGCCATCTCATGTTCGGAATCGTGGCGCTCACCTGCGACCAGATCCTGCGGCTGATCACGTAAACGGTTTGGCTGCCGCCGAAAACAAATCGAAGGAAGCAGTAACGCTATGGTTGCGGCGTGCCGAAAATCCGGAACGTTCTGGCTGGAGCCACGAAATATTGATTCAACCACCCGGTATTCACGGCAACGTACACTCAGCAGCCAAACTACGCCACTCTGGTGTCAGTATGGATGTCCGCACTCCAGAATTTTGCAATAGACTGGTTTGGCAAATTGCTCCATCTGCGCGATGAATGCCTTGGTGATCGGATCCATCAAGGCACTGGACGCAAACCGGTGGCCGAGATGAAACCGGAAGAAGCTGGCGACGCCCCCGGCCCGCTGCAATGCGGGTACGTACAGGTTCAAGTACATCCGGTCGATTCCCTCGACCTCCAACGTCACGCAACGTCACGTGCTCTTTGAGAACTTCGGCGACCGATCGTGGTAAGCTCATTTTGGCTCCGGCACGACTCCGATCCCTCGGGATCGACTGCCGCTTCGGCGGCCAAAATCATCGGCGAGAACTGCTTGCAGCTCTCCACTGTCGACCGGAGCCATCTCCCAGACTATGCCCGATCTTCAGACCCCGCGGAAATATACCTCGTCGGTCTGAGGCGAAGCCTCGCTAGCCCTCTACGACCCAACCAAGGCTTTGCGGATATGCTGATCTATCCCAAGGAACTCTGTGGCATTGAGGTCCTGTTCGGCGAGATGGCTGCGGGGCTCCTTTATGCGCAGGAACGCC
This sequence comes from Candidatus Sulfopaludibacter sp. SbA3, assembly GCA_945893365.1. Taxonomy (GTDB): domain Bacteria; phylum Acidobacteriota; class Terriglobia; order Bryobacterales; family Bryobacteraceae; genus SYKU01. The sequence continues at coordinate 942 of CAMDED010000089.1, forward strand.
AGATTAACTTCGAAGTGCCGCAGGAAGCCGCGATGGAAGGCATTGCGCCGCTGCAAGTGGTGCACCAGGGCCGGCGCAGCGTCGTCGTGAAGGTGCGTCTCGGCATCGAAGCGGCAACCCTCTCGCTCGAACAACCGGCGCATATCGGCGGACCGGTCTGGATTCACATCCGGGGCGCCGTCTTTCCCGTAGTACGGCGATGTGCAATATCGGGTGGAAGTCCACCCGGCCGATTTCGGCTGTCACGAAGTGGAAGTACGGCGCAGCGGCATGCTGCTCCCGCGAATTCCGATGCGGTCGGATAGCCGCCGCATTGCCAGCGGGCCGATGTGCGGCCACATCGGTATTCCGGGCCATGAAGTCCAGCGCAAGAATCGCCTGCCGCTGCACCGGCAGTACCGCTTCGACAAACCCGGCGTGTACGAAGCGCGGTACACGCGCCTTAACGGACTGCCTGGTCCGCCCGACTCGCAGCCGATTTTCCGAACGGCCTGGACCAGAATTGAGATCCTGCCGGCGCAACCAGGGGCGCCTGTCGCGCCGCCGCAGGATATTGGGGAATTGCTCAGCGACTACCTGCCCGGCATCCTCGGCTTTCCCGACGACGCCCACCTTCGTCTGTTCACGGAGTATCTCTACCATGCGGACGATAGGGTGCGGGAGTACACCTCGCGGGGCCTCGCCTTTTGGTCGGATGATGAAATCAATCGCCGTCTGACCGATCTGCTGCACACGCGCGGACCGAGCAATTTCGTCGCCGAGTGGACGTTTCGCACGCCGGGCACAGTGGATTTCATCCTGCCGCACTGCGGTCGAACAACCCCGTGCTGATGAGTGGCGCGATTACCGGTGTGACCCGCCTGCTCTTCGCCGATCCGCCACTGCTCTCGGCTGAGGATCGGGCGCGCGCGGAAGACGCCCTGATCTCTACCGCCCCAAACGTGCAGCGCGGCGGCGACCCGCAAACCGGGAACAAATACGCCAGTGCCCTCGGCGGCGTTCGCGACCCGCGCGCCCGCGACCTGCTGTGGGATTTCGTCAACCGCAACGTTCTAGTCGAACAATCGCTCATGGCCATTACGTGGTCTAAGAACCCGGCAGACCTGCCGCGCTTTGCCGCGCTGCTCGAGTCTCCAGTCAAGGGCGACGAAATGCAGCGCACGTATGCCTCGTTACCTTTCGCGATCCGCCGCGCCTATGGCGACGCGGCGTTGGCGGTGCTGGAGTCGGCCCTCCAGAAATCCGGTCACGTCTGGGTACGGACCAACTGCGCCCGAGAGTTGGTCGAAGCCGGTCGCAAGTCCGGCTTCGCCTTCATCGCCCAGGCGATCGAGCAGGACAAGTTCTACCGCCGTGAGGATGATGCAGTTTGTCCAGGAGCGCTTTCCGGAACTGCGCGGCGCGGACGACAGCAAGGTCTTGGCGTTCCTCAGAGCGCGCCAATGACCCGCGGCATAGCGGCGGTCCAATCCATCGCCGCGCCGGCGCCGAACTTCGACTCCGCGCCCATCGCTCGATAGAAACGGCTTGTCCAATCGAAAACGCCGCTCAGATGCTCCAGTGAAACGCGAGCGTCGCCCAAGGTGAATCGGGGCGCCGGCGAGAAGTAGGCGTTGCGCTCGTCGTTGAGCGACACGGGAACTCCCGCGCCCAGAATCGTAAGCGGACGCGGCGCGGCGAGCGCCGCTAGCTGCGCCGTATCGCCCCAGGTGAGAATCCGCGGGACGTCGGCGTAAATGTGCGTGAGACCCGACGCCGCTTCTTCGCGGTAGGACGCCGTGTCGAGAGTGACCGCGCCCGCCGCGATGCGCTCGTCGAGCGCCATCGCGTAAATCGCGGCCTTACCGAAAACTCCGTGCCCGATTACCGAAACACTCTCCACGTCCGGGCGGCCCAGCAGATACGACGTCACCTTCGAGATGTCTTCCGCCCACATCCCCACCGGCGGACGTCCCATCAGGTTCGCCCAGTTCCAGGTGCGGCTGCCGCCCCAATCGACTTCGCCCGTCCCTCGCGGATCGAGCAGCAGCAGCGCGTACCCGCGTTCGAGAAGAGTGCGGGCTTCTTCGGAAACACCGCGATGCTTTTCGAGCAGGACGATCGTGCGGCGGCGTCCCACTCCACTCTTGCGGACGAGTATCGCGGGAAGCAGCAGGTCTCGTGAAACCTCAAATTGAAGCCGTTCCGCGTCGAAGCCGCCGAAGGTCTGCCGGTAGTCGTAGCGATAGACCACGCCGGGCTGAGCTTTCGAATCGCGGCGCGACAAGAGCGATTCGAGACCGGTGCGAGCTTGTTTCTGCCAGGCGCGCGCTTCCTCCCCAGACGCGGGAACGGGGATCTGGCGCGCGGTCTGTTCGATCCAGCGCGCGGACAGCGCGGGGATCGAAAGGCTCCCTGTTTCAACGCCCGTAATGAAGTTCTCTTTCGGCTCCGCCTGATACGGAAGCTCCTCTTCGCCATAAGGCATCTTGCCGGCGAAGAACCAGCGATTGAGCCATCGATAGAGCTGCGCGCGCTTGTCGGCCTGATACCCATGGCCCGTTTCGGACTGATGGTACAGAATCGCGGGCTCTTTTCCGTGGAGCCGGTAAACGTGCTTCCCGTATTCGACTGTCCGGAGGGCGTCGGGGAGCGAGAACTCTTCAAGCTCCGGGTGGCCGTTTATCACGAGCAGAGGCCGCGGGGCTACCAGCGCGTAGAGAGTGCCGATGTCGGCGATTCCGCGCAGACCCGGAGGCCGCTGATGCCAGTCGTAATTGACGTCGGTCTTGATCCACTGCTCCATCGCCCCGGCCGAAGAAACGGGTACCGGGAGCGTGATGCGATCGTCGAGAGCGGAGGCCCAATACGTGGAGTTGCCGCCGCCGGACTCGCCCGTGAATGCGATGCGCGAGCGGTCGACGTCGGGCCGCGAGTAGAGGTAATCGACCGCGCGGATTCCGTCCAGTACTTCGATGCCGGTCGGCGTGCGGCGGGAGTAAGAGAAGACCGAATTTCTGTGGTCGCGCGCATTGCCAATACCCGGATTGCAGGGGTCGAACCGGCTGCGCTCGAAAGTGCCGAAGTAATCGTAGGTGACGACGATGAAGCCGCGCCGCACCATGTTATAGGCGCGCGCCTGTACGTAGTCGGTGGCCTTGCTGTCGCAGTAGTTGTGTCCGCTGATGCTGACGGCGGCCGGCGCCTTGCCCTTGAGACCCTTCGGAACCCAGACCACGGCGGGGATCCACATTCCGGGAAAGCTCTCGTAGTTGATCTTCTCGATCGAGTACCCCTCGCGGTCAAGCGTCGCGCCCTTCTGAACCACGCGAAGCTTGTACTCCGCCAGAATGTCGTCAATTCCCAGAAGGCGCAGAAGCTGAGGCTTGATCCGCAGCTTGTACTGCTGCCATTCGGCGAGCGTCTTGAACCTGGGCAGCGGCGGGATGTTCGCGTTCACAAAGGCGTACATCTGCGACTTGCGAATCGCTTCGGGCAGGATGGGTTCGGTGAACCACTGGCTCGGGAGTTGGAGCAGAAAGCAGAACGGAATACCGAGGAGTCCGTTCATGCGCGGCTCTTCAGAAGACGGCGATCGGATTCAAGGCGGACCCCGTCGCTCCTGGAACGGCCAGGGGCGAGGTCGTGATCAGAAAACTCCAACGCTTCCGCTTCAGGCTCTCCCGGCTCACGTCCTCGAAGTCGCAGTTATCGAGAATCGGCGTGCCGAGCGTCACGATGGTCAAGGTGTGGACCGGCTGCGCGAACCCCTCGACGCCCGAAGGTCTCACGTCGCTCGCGGCGTCGCTGCCCAATACGGCGGCGTCCCGCGCCTTGAGCCAGCGAACGCACGAGACATCGAGTCCGGCCAATTGAGCCGGCGGCCACGCGCCCTTCTCCGCGCGCCGCGCCCAACGCCCGGTGCGAATCAGCACGACGTCGCCGGGCTCAACGCGCGACCCGCTCTTCTTCTCCCACGCTTCAAGGTCCGCCGGATAGATCGCCGTGCCCGGATCGAGATAAGGCACGCCTTTGAGCTGCGGGATGTCCATCAGCACGGCCCGGGTGAAGATGCCCTTGCGCGCCTGATAGACCGACAATTTCCCCGCGCCTTTTTCCGTGACTTCCTCGCGCGAGAACCCATTGTACATTTTCCCCTTGTAGAAGAAGTGGCACAAGGCGTCGAGGTGAGTGTGGGCCAAGCCGTGATGGGCGATGGTGAAGGAGTCGCTGTGCGAGGACGAATTCGGCGTCGCTGAAGTCGACAGCATCTCATGGACGAACGGGCGCGGATTGTCGGGGCCCTTCTCTTTCTCGGCGTCGTGAGACATCGAGACAGCGAATCCTTCTTTCACCAGCCGCGCCGCTTGCAGGCGCTTCGCGGGCGTGATCAGGTTCAGCGTACCCAGTTCATCGGCCTTGCCCCAGCGGCCCCAGTTGGACAGCTCCGTCATCCACTTTTCGAGATCGGCGATGGTTAACGGGGCGCGCACGGTCTGCGCGGTTGCAAGCGCGGCGAAAAGCAGAAGTCCCGTGACGAGCTTCATGCTGCGTCTCAGGCAACGAGCTTGGCGATCGGTTGTCCCTTCACGTCCGTGAGCCGGAACTGCCGGCCCTGGAACTTGAAGGTGAGTTTCGTGTGATCGAGACCCAGCTTATGCAGTATCGTCGCCTGGATGTCGTGAACGTGGATGTTCTCCGTCGGCGAGAACCCGAGATCGTCGGTGCCGCCCACGACCTGTCCGCCCTGAATCCCACCGCCCGCCATGAACATCGTGTAAGCGTCGATATGGTGATTCCTTCCGATCTTCTTGCTTTCGCGGCTCTCGCCCATCGGGGTCCGGCCGAACTCTCCACCCCAAACGATCAACGTACTGTCAAGCAGGCCGCGCTCCTTGAGATCGCGAATCAGCGCCGCCGTCGGACGGTCGATCTCACGGCACACCTGATCGAGCGGCTGGGTCAGATCCGCGTGATGATCCCAATCGGCGTGGTACAGCTGCACAAATCGCACGCCGCGTTCCACCAGCCTGCGCGCGAGCAGGCAGTTGTTCGCGTAGGTCGCCTTGCCCGGTTCAGCGCCGTACATTTCGAGAGTCTTGCGGCTTTCCTTCGAAAAGTCGATCAGTTCCGGTCCGCTGGTTTGCATGCGGTAGGCCATCTCATAAGCCGAGATGCGGGTGTTGATTTCGGGGTCGCCCGTCTCGGCCAGTTTTGCCAGATTCAGATCGCGCACCGTCTCGAGCGTCTGCTGCTGCGTGCGCTCGGTGACGCCCTTGGGGCTCGAAAGATCCAGAATCGGATCGCCGCCCGAACGGAACGGGATGCCCTGATACGCGCTCGGCAGGAATCCGCTGCTCCACAGCGCCGCTCCGCCGCGCGGGCCGCGCGGACCGGATTGCAGAACGACGAACCCTGGCAGATCCTGAGACTCGCTCCCAATCCCATACGATACCCACGCCCCAATGCTCGGCCGCCCGAAGCGGATGGACCCCGTGTTGATGAAACACTTCGCCGGACCGTGATTGAAGTTGTCGGTCGAGATACCTGAAACCAGCGCGATATCGTCCATGACCGAACCGATGTTCGGCAGCAACTCGGACACATGGATCCCGCCCTTCCCGTAACGCTTGAACTCGCGGCGCGTGCCCAACATCTTCGGCGGCGCTTTGGTGAACGTGTCCATGAAGGCGAACCGCTTGCCTTTGAGCAGAGACTCGGGCGCAACCTGCCCGTCGTATTTCTGCAGCGCGGGCTTATAGTCGAACAGCTCGAACTGGCTCGGAGCGCCGCACATGTGGAGGTAGATGACGTTCTTTACGCGCCCCGGAAAATGCGGCTTCTTAGGCTCGGTCGAGCTGTTGGTTGCGGGCGCGCCAGACAACATGCCATCGGCCATCAACGACGCGAGCGCCACCTGACCGACGCCCACTCCGCACCGGCTGAAAAAATGGCGTCGCGTTACGGCTTGCAGAGCTTTATCTTCAAAATCGTCAATATTTTCGAAAGACATGCTTCACTCCCTGGTCATGAAATCGTCGAGGTTGAATAACACGCGGGCCGTGGCGGTCCACGCCGCCAATTCCGGAATCTGTTTGGGATCGACGCTCTGCTCGGCTTCCATTGCGCCGCCGGGAGACGAATCGAAAACCTGCTCCTTGATCACCATCAGACTAGCGGATGTAGGATCGGACAGGTATTCGTCCCGCTGTACGGCGAGAAAGCGCGACAGGCGTTCGCGTTCGACAGGTCTCGGTTTGCGCCCCAGGGCAATCAGGAAGGCGTAATCCAAACGCTGCGCTTCGTTCGCCGGGGCTTCTTTCATTATTCGTTTCGCAGTTGCCCGGGCGAACTCGATATAGGCTTCGTCGTTCAGAACCGTAAGAGCCTGAAGCGGGCTGTTCGAGCGCACGCGCTTGGTGCAAGTCGAAGTCGCGTCGGGCGCATCGAACAACGCGAGCGACGGATGCGGCGCGGAGCGGTAGAAGAACGTATAGACGCCTCGGCGGTAGCGGTCGGGACCTATACCCGTGGGCCATTCGCGCTTGACCTGGGTGACGGCCATGGCGCCATCCGGGATGGGCGGATACACGCTCGGGCCGCCGACTACGGGCGCGAGCAGGCCGGAGGCCACGAGCGCGGAATCGCGAAGGATCTCGGCTTCCAGGCGCATTCTGATTTGCTTCGCAATCAGCTTGTTATAGGGGTCGCGTTCTTCGAGCTCCGGCCGGTGGTGGGACGACTGCCTGTAGGCGGCGGAGGTCACGATCAGCCGGTGGACGGACTTCTGGCTCCAGTTGCGCGCGATGAATTCGGTAGCCAGCCAATCGAGCAACTCCGGATGCGACGGCTTCGCGCCCATCACGCCGAAGTCATTCTCCGTGTCGACAAGGCCCTGTCCGAAAAAGGACTGCCACATGCGGTTCACGGTGACGCGCGAGGTGAGCGGGTTCGACGGATCGACCAGCCACTTCGCGAGATCGAGACGCGATCCGCCGATGGGCTTCGACGAGAGCACGGTGGGCACCGCGGGCGAAACCGGCGCGCCGTGCCGCGTAAACTCGCCGCCGAGATGAATATAGGCCTCGCGGGGTTTTTCCAGCTCGCGCATGATCAGCGTGGTGGTGATGGCGGGTTCGCGCCGCCTGATGGTGCGCAGGTTCGCGACGCGCTCCTTGAGGCCGGCATCCTGATACGCGGGCGTGTCGCCTTCCTTAGCAGGCTTTGCGGCGAGGGTTCTCACGTACGTAGCCAGCTCACGGCTGAGCATCGCGATCTGCGAGCGGTAGGCTTCGCGCTTGGCAAGTTCCTCGGGCGTCGCGAGCTCGAGCACGGGGCGATGGAAGTCGTAGCGCTCGGCTTCGGTCGCGATCTCGTCGGTGTTGTTGTAATAGGCGAAGATCTGATAAAACTCGCGCTGGGAGATGGGGTCGTACTTGTGGTCGTGGCAGCGCGCGCAGCCGAGGGTGAGGCCGAGGAAAGCTGCGCCGGTGGTGGCGACGCGGTCGGCAACGGCCTCGACGCGATACTGCTCGAAGTCGATTCCGCCCTCGAAATTGCTAGGCGTGTTGCGATGGAACCCGGTCGCGATCAACTGGTCCGTGGTGGCATTCGGGAGCAGGTCGCCCGCGATTTGTTCGATCACGAACTGGTCGTACGGAAGGTCGCGATTGAGAGCGTTGATGACCCAGTCGCGGTACTTCCACATCTGGCGCGGGGCGTCGATCGTATAGCCGTCGGAATCGGCGTAGCGCGCGATGTCGAGCCAGTGCCGGCCCCAGCGCTCGCCATAGTGAGGCGAAGCGAGCAGGCGATCGACCGCGCTTTCGTACGCTTTGGAAGTTTTGTCGGCAAGGAAATCCTGAAGCTCTTTTGGCGTGGGGGGAAGGCCGGTCAGGTCGAGTGTGACGCGGCGAAGTTGAGTTTCGCGGTCCGCTTCAGGCGACGGTTTGACGCCTTCTTTTTCGAGGCGAGCGAGAATGAACCGGTCGATTGGATTGCGCACCCACGACGCGTCTTTGACCGCAAGCGGTTCGAGCCGCTTGGGCGCTTGAAACGCCCAATGATCCTGGCCGGGACGTTTCTTCGCGACGGCGTCCGCCGGCCAAGGCGCGCCCAGTTCCACCCATTGGCGGATCGCGGCGATCTGCTCGTCCTTCAACTTTCCGCCAGGCGGCATTTTGAGATCGCCCTTCTGCTCGATGGCGTGGAGGAGAATGCTGGCTGCCGGGTCGCCGGGCTTTATAGCGGTGCCGCGATTGCCACCCGTCACCAGTTCTTCGCGGCTTTCAAGACCGAGACCGCTCGAACGCAGCTTCTGATTGTGGCAGCCGAGACAACTGGCTTTGAGCACCGGCCGAACACCGCTTTCGAACAGCTCGAGAGCCTTTGGATTCGCCGCCTGCTGCTGGGAGAACAGCGACGCGGCGGCCAGCGCCATTCCTGCCGGAAGCAACTTAAGAATCATGACACCTTCTACCTTGTTAATTGACTTAGCCTATTTTACCGCTTTTTTCTTCGACTTTGCGCCCGTATCGGGCCGGGGGTCCTTGACGAAACCGTCGCGATTCGGCATGCGGACCTTCGGAAGCGTCTGGGCATTCATCTTGTCATCCGGTCCGATGATTCCGTTGAGATTCAGGATATACGCGACCACGGCGTAGACCTGGTTCGGCGTGAGCGTGCCCGGATCCTTGAATGGCATCGAGCGGTGCGTATAGTCGAACAGCGAGGTCGCGTACGGCCAGAAACTGCCGACGGTCTTGAGCGGCTTGGGTGTGGCTAGCGTTCCTTGTCCTCCAACCAGAGCCGCGTCGTCGGCGCCTTTGCCCTCCGCCCCGTGGCAGCGCTGGCAGCGGCGGCTATACACGTCTTTGCCCTCGGCCACGGTGCCGGAGCCTTCGGGCAGGCCGCTGCCGTCGGGGCCAATCGAGACGTCCCAGGCCTTTACTTCTTCAGCCGTGGGCGCGCGCCCGACCTTGTATTTCGGGGACTGCGCCATCAGAAAAACGGGAAGCGCCAGAACAACGACGAAGAGGCTACGCATTGGTCACGCTCCCGTCGGGATGCACTTTCCAGGTCTTAATGGCGTTGTTGTGGTAGTTCGAATTGAGGCCGCGGACGGCGATCAGTTCCTCGACGGGAGGCTGAACATAGCCCGTCTCGTCGGTCGAACGGGACATCAGCGCAGCCTCGCCGCCATCCCAGGTCCAAGGCAGGCGGAACGGCGTGAAGGCCTTCGAATGCCGCGGCTCCTGAAGCTTTGCCGCCGTCCAGACCTTCCCGCCGTCGGCTGAGACCTCCACCTTTTCGATGCGGCCGCGGCCGGACCAGGCGAGTCCGCGGATCTCGTGGAAGCCCGGCTTCAAGAGCTTCTGCCCTCCCGAAGGGTACGTGATCACCGACTTCGCATCCATCTCAAAGGTGAAGATGCGCGCTTTGCCGTCCGGCATCAACTCCGTATACTTCGAAGTTTCGTCCTTCGTGTAAAACGGCTCGGCCGACACCTTGATGCGGCGCAACCACTTCACGTTGATGTTGCCCTCCCAACCCGGAACCATCAGCCGGAGCGGGTAGCCCTGAGCCGGCCGGATGGCCTCGCCGTTTTGCGCATAGACGACGAGGATGTCGTCAAGGGCCTTCTGAATCGGAAGGCTGCGCGACATCTTGCACGGGTCGGCGCCTTCGGCCACGAGCCACTTTGCACCGGCCTGCACGCCTGCTTCTTCGAGAAGGATGGCCAACGGAACGCCGGTCCACTCACTGCAACTGGCGAGCCCGTGGCTGTTCTGGACATTGGGCGCGGTCTTCGGTCCCCATTCACTGCCGCTGTTTCCGGCGCACTCGACGAAGTGGACGCGCGAAACGGAGGGGAGCCGCTTCAGTTCCTCCACCGTGAAAACGAGCGGGCGATCGACCATGCCGTGAATCAGGAGGCGATGCTGGGCGGGATCGATTTCGGGAACTCCGGAATGGTGCCGCTCGAAATGCAGCGAGGAAGGCGTGATGACGCCGTAGCACTCTTGGAGCGGCGTGCGAGTCGCCCCGATTTCGAGGTTCTTGCCCGTGGGCGTGGAGCGCTTAACCGTCTCGAACGAGGAGCGCTCGCCATACTCGCTGAGGGGCTTACCGAGGCGCTTCGGACCCTCGTCGTCGAGCTCCGCGGTCGGCGACTTGGCTCGATTGCAGCCAGTGAGCACGCTCCCCAGAGTGACGCCGAGCTTGAGGAACCGGCGGCGATTATCGCTCACAATTGCACTCCTAAATCCGACCAGGTCATGACCCGTTTCTTGTAGATGGCCTCGCGGCCGAGGATGGCCGTCAGAGCCGCGGTGGCGGCGATTTCGATATCAGCGGGCGGCTTTCCGCCCGTGCGGATGGATTCGTAGAAGGCCGCTGTGTGCGCATGCGGGTCCTCTTCCCGTGGAGGCGCGAGTACCACGGGATTTGCGTCCCGCTCCCGCGGATAAAACGTTGAAGTGCTCAAATCGATGGCTCCCTTCGTCGTATAAACGTAAAAATACTGGCCGTTGCCGGGCAATCCACGCGGATGAAAGAAGACCTGAGTGTACGACATCTTCACGCCGTTTTGATACTCGTAGGTGAGACTGTAGCCGTCCATGTTGGTGCGGCCGGGAGGGTCGTTCGGCCACACCAGCGCGCCTCCGAATCCCGCCGCGCGTTCGGGACGGCTGCCGATCACCCAGTTGCAGATATCCAGGTTGTGGACCGACATCTCGACGATGACGTCACCGGAGCGCGAGGCGTCGAAGAACCACTCGGCGGAGGAACCGTCGTGCGCCAGGTCGTCACTGGCGTGGCGCTGCGCTTTGACCATCACGATGCGGCCCATTTCGCCCGCATGAATCGCTTCGATGGTCTTGCGCATACGCACGATCGAGCGCAACTGCTGTCCGATCTGGAACACTTTCTTCGACTTTCGCGCCACGGCGACGAGCCGCCCGATCGATTCGGCGTCGATGCCGGCGGGCTTCTCGCAATAGACGTGCTTGCCCGCTTCAAGAGCGGCGATGGCCATTTCGACGTGCTTGTCGCAGGGAGTGGCGATGAAGACGGCGTCGATGTCCTTGCGGGCGAGAAGCAGCTTGTAATCGGCGACGGTGTCCGGCTTGTCGCGCGCGGCGACGGTGGCGGCGGCGTCACGGCGGTCGGGCTTGAGGTCGCAGACTGCCACGACTTTGACGCCCGGCTGCGCGACGACGCCGCGCAGGACGTAGGTGCCGCGATTGCCGGTGCCGATCATGGCTGTGCGGATCGGCTTGTCTTCACTTTGGGCGAAGGCGGCGGTCGAAGCGAGGGCGGTTCCGAGGATTTGTCTGCGGTTAACGGGCTGGGTCATGTTGTACTCCGGCATGTTGTATTCCACCCACTACAGTTTCGAGAAACTCGCGGGCGCGGCGGGCGAGCGCGTCCACGCCTTCGGGTGTCTGAGGGCGGGGAACGACCGGCTCGAAGATGTTCTCGCAGGCAAGCGGAATGGTGAGACCGGTGCGCGCGACGGGCAACAGCAGCTTGTAGTGATCGATCTCGCCAAAGCCGGGTCCGCAGTCCTGATCCTTCGGGGTGTTGCGATGGTCCTTGATGGCGAAGGCGCGGATGTCGCGGTAGCAGGTTTGGATGTCGGCGATGGGGTCGGCGTTTTCGTAATCGAGTACATTGCCGGCGTCGTAACAGATCTTGATCCCTTCGTCGGCGGTTTCGGCGAGAATGCGGGCGCACGCTTTGCCGGTTCCCGAGTTGCCGCCGTGCTGCTTGATGACGACGGTGACGCCCGCGGCACGGGCACGCGGACCCATGTCTTTCAAGTTAGCAACGACGGATTCGTACTCGCCTGGACTGGTCTTGCCGAATGTCAGAAGGAACGGGATGCCCGCCGCGGCGGCCTGCTCGATGCGGCGCGCATGGGCGGAGGGCGCATCCTTCGCTTCGAGATGGACGTTCGAGAACATCATGACGGGTTCGAGACCCATGTCACGGCAACGGGCGGCGAGCCGCTTTGCATCGGCGGGCGGAGCCTCGATGGCGAGCACCGGGACGCCCTTGTGCGCAGTTCCCCAGGCGACGAAGCGGTATCCGGCCGAGACGATTCCGGCGAGCGAGCGCTCGAGCGTGAACTGCGAGTACGGAAGCGTCATGCAGGCGAGCTGGAAGCGCGTGGGCTGCGCGACCGCCGCAGTCGCCGCGAGCGCGGGGGTCGCGAGAAATTGGCGGCGGGTCATCATGGGAGCTCCTTGATCTCCACGTTCCGGTAGAACACCGGCCAGCCCTCCGATTGCAGGCAAATGTTGCCTTCCGAGGGCGAAAGGCCGTGGCCTTCGTTCACGAGCTTGCCGTTCAGAATGACGGTGACGCGGCCGTCCTTCTGGGTGATTTCATGGCGATCCCAGTCGCCGAACCGGGGGCGGTCTTTGACGATGGGGCCGCGCTTTGCTCCGGCGACTTTGCCTCCGCGAACTCCGAAAAGGCTACCCGCTTCGCCGAAGTGACCTTGTACCTCGTGGGAGATGGGCCAGACGTTGTCGACGGCTCCGGCGTTGATGAAGAACCCGGCGTTCGGCCATTTATCGGGGGCGGCGTTTTCGGGCAGGCTCCGCCAGCCCTCCGATTGGAACCGCCACTCGGCGCGGAAGATGAAATTCCGGTAAACCTTCCGGCTTCGGAGAAATCCGCTGGGCGAGCCGGTGCAGGCAATTTCGCCGTTCGCGACGGACCAGGAGGAAGCGGGCGTGCCTTCAACGATCCAGTGCTCTGTGACGTCCGTCCGGGGCATTAGAGAAACGAAGCCGGCGAGCGCGATCTGGAACGCAAGAAGCACTGCCGGAAATTATACATGCTTTCGATCCGGGCCGCCAAGTGCCTGTTTTTCAGTGCCTTGGATGGGGGGTGACGCAGAGAGTGAATTTTAATGTTATCGTTTGGCGGGCCAGTGGGCGGGGGTGGGGGGAGCGGCGGGTTTGCGGTCCGTTCGGCTGATCGATGGAATGGGCAAAAAGGGTGTTCCTCAGCCGCATGATACAGGACGTAAGGTGAGAGAAAGGAGGCGGGCTTCGTTAAGTGCCGATGAATCAACGGGAAGAAATAGTTGAAAGTCTGTGATTCGACGGCGGGGGGGCTTCGCGGCAAGTGTTACCATCGATCCCATGCTTCGAATCCTGCATCTTTCGGATCCGCATGCCCAAACCGAAACCATGGCGCTGCTTGATCGCCTAGCGAGGTCACGGCCCGACTGTGGCGTGTTAGCACTGACAGGCGACTGCGTATCGATGTCCTGTGGGCAGCTGCCGGAGGCATGGAACCGATGGCCTCAGGCATTCAAGCTCTCGGTTCCAGGTAATCACGACGCTCCGGCGACCTTTGATCTCCTCGCCGATTGGAAGCACAAGACACCGTGGCAGTGTAAGGTCGCGGACTTACTATTCGTAGGGGTTGACTCCAGTCTGCGAAACCCGCTCGAGAGTTTGGTTGGGCGCGACGCGGGGGACGCCCAAGGTGTCGTTCTGCTATCCCACGAACGCCCCAGTCCGGATCGTGGCGACTGCGCCGATACTCTCCGTTCGTTTGTCGGTAGTAGAAGGCTTCTTATCCTGCATGGCCATGACCACCGTTCGGCTCGCGAATGGGACGCGTCGGGGCTGCTCGACACGACTCCTTACCTTCGCTCAAAAATAATCAGTTCTGGAGTCCCGCGTGGGCAAGGTCACCTGATTACGTGGTCCAAGGGCTCATTTGCCTGCGAGATCGTCTCATCTGCATAGCGGGGCTGGCTTGCGGGTCGGCGTAAGCGTTCCGGCCCCGCCGATCGCTGCCGATCACTATGGTGGCGCTCGGCGAGCCAAGCTGCGGATGGTTCAGTCCGTTGAAACCATGCTCATCTCGCGTGAAAAACCGACCCTCGCCATCAATCGGACGGCCCAGCCTGTGCTAATCTAACCGGGGAATGGCCAAGCTTTCACGGATTGCACCCGAGATCCCGGTTTCGAGCCTGCGAGGGTCCATCGAATACTACGAGCAGAAGCTTGGCTTCCGAGTTGCGATGGAGATGCCCGATGGCGACTACGCGATCGTAGAACGCGATGACATCGCGATTCACCTGTTCCAGAATGATGTCCGCGGCCACTCGCCCGTAGGAATTCACATCTTCACCCATGATTTGGATGAGTTGCACGCGGAGCTTCAGCAGCGAGGGGCCGATGTGACGCAGGGGATTGTACGCAAGCCTTGGGGAAACCGCGATTTCCGCGTGATCGATCAGTCGGGAAATGAGATCAAGTTCACGGAGCCGCTGGCGGAGCCGTCGAATCCGGAGGATGCAGCCGGCAGAGCGCCGTCAAACTCCTGAAATCCGCGATGGAGCCTATGCAGAAAGTCAAAAGCGCCCAAGCTAATGAAATCCGCGCTCTCAAGCGGATGAGAGATCGGGAGATCGACACCACGGACATTCCGCCAGTGATCGATTGGAGCCGGGCGATGGCTGGCAAATTCTATAGGCCACTCAGACAACCCCTCACGATACGGTTGGACGCGGACGTTGAGGGACAAGGCAAAGGCTATCAGACGCGAATCAACGGCCTGTTACGTAGTGCGATGGAGAGAGCGACATCCAATAAGGTTCGTCCGGCTCAGTGATTATCGAGAATTTTCAGCCGGAGGATTCCGCAACGTTCTCCCCGGCAAGTTCCGCGGCAACGCCGACCCACCGCAAACAATGGCTGGAGCGTCGCGCCGAGGACTTCTACCCTGGGAGTAAGAGCGTGACTAGGCTCGCCGGTTTCGTTGGCTTGGTTCGCAAGTTCGGGAGCAACTACTCCGGCGGGGGCGTGTTAACCTTTTGGTAGAGGACAGGTCCAATGAAGGTTTGCTGGCTCGTAGTGATTTTCCTGTTGCCCTCCCTGGGGCTTTTTGCGCAGCGCGCTCCCCGCAGCACCTTCGGATCGGCGCATGGATTCGGCAACGTCGTGTTTCCGGGGACGGGCCACGCGCCTGGAGTGTCGCCACATCCGTTCTCGATCGGCGATACAGGCTTTGCGAGGCGGCTCGCGCGGACGGTGGGCGGGGGCAATCCTTATCTCGCGACGCCGAATCGCGGACACGGCCGCGCGCCGGTCGCGGTCTATCCGTATCCCGTGTACGTCGGGGGCTATGGCAACTTCGGCGGATACTACCAGGAGCCCGCGCCCAACGTGACGGTGATCGCACCACCTCAAATGTACGGCTCGCAAATGTACAATCCCGCACCCGCCGCGCCCGTGGTGATCAATCAATATTTTTCGAACGCACCCTCGCCTCGGCAGAACGCCAACGCCGAGCTAGGGCGCATGTATGAGGCGCCGCGCAACGCAGTTGTCGAGTCCACTTCCAACGCGCAGCGCAGCTTTTTGGTCGCTTTCAAGGACCACGCCGTCTACTCCGCCATGGCCTACTGGGTGGAGGGCGACACGCTGCATTACGTCACGCCGAACGGCGTGCACAACCAGGCGTCGCTCGATCTCATCGACCGCGAATTCACAGACAAGCTGAACCGGGAACGCAACGTCGAATTCAAGCTCTCGGGGCCGAAGTAGCGCGTGCTCTATTTCCTCTTAATTCTCCTGATCGGCGCGGCGCCGGTTTGGGCGCAGTCGTGCTCATTCGGCCTTGAGCCATCGGTCGTGAACGTACCTGCGGTGGGCAATGCGACGACCGATGGCAGTACGATTGGGCTGATCGTGGTAACGGCGAGTTCGTCTTCGTGCAACCGGCCGGCCGCGAGCACGGTTCCTAGTTGGATCATGGTCACCTTCGGAAGTACGGGTACCGGCAATGGAAGCGTGGGTTACAGCGTGGTGCGCAACAGGGCGCCGTTTTCAAGAACAGGGACGATCACGATCGGCACGGCCGTCTTTACGGTGAACCAGGCCGCGGCGAGCTGCAACTATGCCCTGGATGCGACAACTTTCAACGCGGGGTTCGCGAAAGTATCCCGCACCGTCCGGCTCACCACGACGTGCGAATGGCAGGCGGCTTCGAACGTCACTTGGATTACGCTTGACACGGACTCAATCTCCGGCGTCGGGAACGCCACGATTACGTTTTCGGTGGCCGAGAATACGACGCCGGCGCTCCGCACAGGCACTTTTGCCGTGGGTACGCAGACGTTTACCGTGACGCAGCAGGGCACGCCGTGCAATTTCCAGCTGGGTCCGGCGAGCGTCAGTCTTCCGGCCAGCGGCGGCTCGGGCTCGTTCAGCGTGAGCGCCGCCATCGGATGCGAGTGGCAGGCGACGGCAACGGGTTTCGCGGGAATTACGATCACGGGCTCGTCTTCAGGCAGTGGCGTTGGCACGGTGGCATATTCGGTTGCGGCGAATACCTTCGGGCTGCCGCGAACGGGCAGCATTACGGTGGGCGGAAAGACGTTTGTGATCAATCAGGCCGCGGCGGTGTGTAATTTTGCGCTTGTGCCGGGAGCGATCGCGGTTCCGCCGGCCGGAGGTCAAGGATCTTTCACCGTTACGACGTCCTGCAGTTGGAGTCCGTCAAGCAACGTACCCTGGGTGACGATTACGTCAAGCAGCACCGTGACGGGGAATGGCACGGTGTCGTTCACGGCGGCGGCCAACACGGGTGCGGATTCGCGCGCGGGCGCAATCGCGGTAGGCACCTCGACGGCGCTCGTGACGCAGGCGGGTTTGAACTGCAATTACTCGATTGCTCCAACGTCGGTCGCGGCGTCATCGCTTGGCGCGACCGGTTCGGTGACGGTGATTGCCACGAGCGCATGCCAGTGGACGGCCACGTCGAACGCGGCGTGGATCAGCGCTTCGCCGAGCGCGGGATCGGGCGGGGGTTCGGTGAGCTACACGGTTTCGGCGAATCCCGGTGGAAATCCGCGCACCGGCACGTTGACGATCGCGGGACAGACGTTCACGGTGAATCAAGCGGGGCCTGGATCGGGCGTCGGCATTTCGTCCGCGGGCGTGACGAACGCGGCGAGCTACGCGGCGAGGGCGGTAGCCCCAGGGGAGATCGTCACGATTTTCGGAACGGGGATCGGCCCGCCAACGATCGCGCCTTATGAGCTCACGGCGGACGGACTTTCGATCGCGACGACGCTCGCGGGCACGCGCGTTCTGTTCGACGGAGTGGCTGCGCCGCTGCTCTATGTTCTCGATTTTCAGCTCAGCGCCATTGTGCCGTACTCAGTGGCGGGCAGCAGCTCGACGGCGCTTCAGGTGGAATACAACGGCGTGAGATCGAACGTCGTGAGTCTCGAGGTAGCGGCCGCGGCTCCGGGCGTGTTCACCCTCGACAATTCCGGCACAGGCGAAGCGGCGGTGCTCAACGGCGCGGACTACACAGGCATCAACAAGACGAATCCAGCGGCTCGCGGTTCGGTGATTCTGATTTATGCGACAGGTGAAGGACAGACGAACCCGGGCGGGTTGGATGGAAAACTCACGACGGGCGAGTTGCCGAGGCCGGTGCAGCGAGTGACGGTCACGATCGGCGGGATCGACGCCAGGGTGCTGTACGCGGGTGGAGCGCCGGGGTTAGTTGCGGGACTGCTTCAGATCAACGCCGAGGTGCCGGCGGGGGTGACGCCGGGCGATGCGGTTCCGCTGGTTGTGCGCGTGGGCGATGCCGCGAGCCAGGCCGGAGTCACGATAGCGGTGAAGTGACGCGAGGGTTCGCTTATAGCGTATTGGCCAGTACGCCGCCGTCCACTAATATTGTCGTCCCCGTAATGTAGCTGCCGGCTTCGCTTGCCAGCAGCAGCGCTGTACCCATCAACTCCTCCGGGCGCCCCCAACGGCCAAGGGCGGTTTTACCGGCAAAGGCCTCCTTCTCCGCGTCCGAGAGGACTCTGCCCGGAAGGTCCGTCAGAAACGGCCCAGGGGCGATGCAATTCACCGTTACATTGAACGCACCGAGGTCAAGAGCGCTCGCGCGCGCAAGACCGATCAGCGCCGATTTCGTCGCGCAATAGATGTTCCTGCCCCGCTTTCCGCCGAGCCCGAGGACGGACGAAATATGAATCACGCGTCCCCAGCGCCGCTCCTTCATCTGCGGAACAAGTGCTCGCGTCAAACTCATGCAGCTCGACAGATTCAACTCCAGGATCCGGTCCCAATTTTCATCCGTCACGGCGTCGATCGCCTCGGGCGCGTTCGACCCGGCGTTGTTGACGAGCACATCCACTCGTCCGAATCGCGACATCGCCGCATCGGCCAGCGCTTGCGTCTGCTTGCGGTCCGCCATATCGGCCGCCATCCACTCGACGCGTGTATTCAGCCCCGCGCCGATGACCATCGACGCCGCTCGCAGTTCTTCTTCGCTGCGGCTGGCGATCATCACATTGGCTCCCGCCTCGGCGAATCCGCGCGCCATGGCCTTGCCGAGTCCCTTGCTGCCTCCCGTCACGAGCGCCACGCGCCCCGATAAATCGAATAGTTTATTCATCGCGATTGAAATTTTCCTTTAGCGCTCGGGCCAGCGCAGGTGCTTGCGCAGGAACTCGAACGTGCCTTTGCCGTTGATAGTATGAGGTCCGTTGAAAAACTCGATCTCGGCGCGGTCGGGGAGACCCATGCGCGTCGAGTAGAAGCGCCGCACCTTGGCAAACTCGTAGGCCACCCACTCGTCTGGAGCCACGCCGTCCGCGTGCCCGCGCTCCACCATGAACGGGCGCGGGGCCATGAGGTTCGCGAGGTCCGAATAGTTGGCGAGATTCGCAAGGTTGAACTCCATCATGTCGTATTCGCCAGTTATCATGTACGAATACGGCGCGTCGACGCTGGTGTTCTTCCAAACCCATTCGTTGAAGTCCGCCGAGCAGATGGAGAGCGCGTAGCCGTCGAGCAACGGAGGAATGCGAACGGCGGTCTTGCCGCCGTAGGAAAGTCCGTAAAATCCGATGCGCGACCGGTCGACGAAAGGCTGAGAGGCAAGCCATTCCAGAATGCGCTGGTGCTGGCCGAGGATGAAAGAAAACAAAGACAGCTTCAGAGGATGCGCTTTGCGCTGGATGGTGCGAAAGCGGTCCTGTCCGGTGTACGGGTTCTGCGGCGAGAACGTGATGAAGCCTTGTTCGGCAAGCCGGACGGCATAGGTGTGATAGGCCGGGTGATCGAGCTTGGGATTCGCGACGTCGGTGGGTCTGCCTTCGAGTCCGTGCTGGCAAACGACGACCGGGCGGCGTTCGCCCCCGCGAAGATCCTTGGGGATGAGGAGGATTCCGTAGGCGAACACGTCAGGCCAAACATCGAGCGCCACTTCGTATCCGCGAAACTTGGGTTCGTCATAAATGAGCCGCGTGCGGGCGTTTGGAGGCAAGCTCGGATCGGGAAGGCGTCCGATCATTTCGCGCCACAGATGCTCACGCTGAGACTTCGAGGTCGCCGTCCAGCGCTCCGGAGAGGACGAGTCCGCGGTTTTCCAGAACTCGGCGCGGCGCTGGGGCGATTCCCGTACCAAGGTCTGAACATGCGCCACGAGTTCACGAAACTGGCGCTCCTGGCGGGAGGAAGGATCGTGGTCAGGGCGGAGGTCGAGTTTCGTCGGGGCCGGATCGAATCCGGCTACTTTGATGCCCGCGCGTTTGGCCTCCGCCTCGACGGCTTCCTTCGGAATCGGAGCGAGCCTTCCATTCGGCGTTGCGCCTCGCCGGTCCGGAGACGCGGGCGGGGGTCCATCGACGCTCGGACCACGGCCGGCGTCGACGATCAGTTCCCTGGGGGAGATCAGCCTGGCGATTGCGGCGTCGTCGAATTCGCGCAGCAGTCCCCAGACGTCGCGGTAAACGGGCTCCTGCCACACAGTGTCGCGCGGGCCGAAGTATCCGCTCACCGTCGCCGAGTCGATGCGTTCGTCGAGAGCGGCGCTGTGAAATGCGATCAAGCCGCCTTCGCCGTATCCCATGACGCGAATCGGAACGCGGCGAGTTACGTTCTGGTGAACGAACCAGTTCACCACGGCTAGCGTTTTCCCGACTTCATAGCCGATGATGTGGCGGCCAACCTCGAATGCCATGCGGTAGATGAACTCGCGGTGCGGCTGGTTGGTCATGCGAATGCCGGGAATGCCCGACCACGTGTCGCGGCGGTCGATCAAGGTGGGGATCACGACCTGCGCCCCGTTCGCGGCAAAGTGTCCTGCGACTTCCACCGCGAAGGCTTCAGGCGTGGTGTCCGCGTCGGGAATGGCGACGATTCGGGCGTTCGGCGGACGGTCCGGTTCAAGGAGCAGTCCCTCGCCGTGGACGCCATTGAGCACGGGCCATCGGACCGCATAGACTTTGAACCCCGGGCCGGCGCCGATGAGCGCGGGCACGGCGGTGGTGCTTACGTATTCGAGAGCCGTGACGGCCGCGGGCTTGTCGACAGCGCCGATGATCTGGCGCAGACGCTCGCGGCGTGGCGTGAGGGTGGAACGCGTCTCGCGCGCGGCGTGGTTTTCGCGGTCGAGAAAGCGGTGAATGCCGTCCACCATTTGCAGGGCGGCGTCGCCTTCAAGGCGAAGCGGCGAGGTGCCGGGCAGCGTGTCCTGCGCGGTAAGAGCGAGAGTGATGAAGCCAAGGATGAGAGTTTTCATTTCTTTCGCGGCAGGGCTTCCTGCAGGACCGGGACGCCTTCAGCATTGGGCGTTCGGGCCAGCCGGACGCCGGAAAATTTCGCAATGGTTACTTCCGCGCGGTAGAGAACCTTGCAGCCGTTCTCCAGGTGGCCTCCGAACGCGCCCTTACCGTTCGAAAGCGTCATATGCAGATGAGGCTCGCCGGCGGCGATAATGCCGTTGACGCCGATGATTTCCATCGCCTCCTTCACGGTCATGAATTCCTGCTGGGGCTTGGCCGCGAGAGACGTGACGCGATGGAACGTGCACTCCTGAAGCGAGCCGGCCGCGGTGAGGACCGCGCCGTCGTGAATGTCATGCTTCTTGATCATGTCCATGATGGACTCGAGCAAGAGGTCGCCGCGATCGAGGCGCATGCGAAGAATTTCCCGCACCTGCGCGCCGCCGAAGACCTTGGGCGGGGTGGATGCGGTCTGCGCGCCGGCGAGTACGGGCAGCGCGAGGAATAGCAATCCGAGTTGTTTCGTCTTCATTTACATGACCCCATAGAGCACCTTCTTCGATCTCAGAAATTCCCACACGTGTTCGTACAACTCATCCGTCTTGGCCTTCGGGAAACCGTGCTTGCCCTGAGGGACGGTGATCAGAACCGCATCGGCGCCCGCGTCGCGCAGCGCCTTCGTGAGCTGGACGCCGTGTTCGTAGGGAACGGTCGGGTCGGCGTCGCCGTGGATGGTGAGGATGGGCGCGACATCCTTGCGCACGTAGGTCATCGGCGAAACGCGGCGCGCCAGATCGAGGCGGCCCGGCATTTCGGGAATCCAGGTGGTCGCATACCTGCGTTCGTTTGCGCCCTGAAGCTGATCCCCAACGTCGGTGATGCCGAAGAAATTGACGACGGCGGCAACTTTTGCGGGACGCCCTAAATCCGCCGACTTCGGCGTCAGCGCCACCATCAGGGAGAGGTGTCCGCCGGCCGAATCGCCGGTGACCACGATGCGTTTTGGATCCGCGTCATATTTCTTAGCGTTTTTCTCGAACCATTCGGCTGCCTTCAAAACGTCGATGACCGCGGCGGGCGCGATGGCCGCTTTGGCGAGGCGGTACTCCACATTCGCCACGACAAAGCCTCTCGCCACCCAGCGCAGAACTACGGGCTCGACGCGCTGTTCCTTCGTGCCGGCGGTCCAGCCGCCTCCGTGAATCACCAATACGCCGGGCCGCTTTTCCTTCGACTTCGCCTTTGGCTGGTAGACATCGAGCACCGTTTCCGGATACTCGCCGTACTTGATATTGGCGTCCACGGATACCGAATCCGGAATCGTGGGAGGAACGTTCGGCCTCACATCGCTCATCACCTGGGCTTGGGCAAGGCCAGCCCAAAGCATGGCGGAGGACAACAACTTTCTTCGATGCATTTCGACAGTATAGTAGAAGAACGATGAAGATTTCCGCATTCCTTGCAGCAGCCGCCGCCCTACCGCTCCTGTTCGCCGATGGCCCCGGCGTAGCGATCAGCCGGCACATCGGAAAAGATTTCGACCTCACGGCCGACGCGTCGGCGCGCCAATGGAAGGGCGTGCGCGGCGTTTTCGCGGAGAACGGCCCAAAGGGCGCTCTCACACCGGGACACCGCACGGAGATTCGTTCCCGCTGGACCCGCGACAACGTTTACTTCCTGTTCATCTGCCCCTATGAGGCTTTGAACCTCAAGCCCTCGCCCTCCCAGACCGCGGAAACGAACAAGCTGTGGGAATGGGACGTGGCCGAAGTGTTCATCGGGACGGATATGTCGAATATCCGCCGATATACCGAGTTTCAAGTCTCGCCGCAGGGGGAGTGGGTGGACCTCGATATCGACCGGGATCGTCCGCAGCCGGAAGGCGGATGGAAGTGGAACTCCGGCTTTCAAGTGAAGGCGCGAATCGATGAAGCGAAGAAGATCTGGTACGGCGAGATGAAGATTCCGGCCAGCGCCATCGACAAGCGGCCGGCCGTGAAAGGCAGGGAAATGCGGATCAACTTCTACCGTCTTCAGGGGCCCGGCCCGCAACGCAAGGGCATCGCGTGGCAGCCGACGAATGCGGCGTCCTATCACGTGCCTGAGGCGTTCGGACGGCTTCGGCTCGAGGGCGGCAAGTAGGGGCGGCGCCAGACTGTTACCAGCATGACTCGGAACGCCACAAAATCCCTGCGCATCTCGCACGTCGGCCTGCGGGGCGTGGTGGGGCCGGGACTCACCGCTGGACGGGTTATCGATTTCGCTTCGGCGTTCGGAACTTTTCTGGACGCGCCGGGCCCTGTCTTGATCGGCCGCGATCCAAGGGCAAGCGGCGTGATGATCCGCGAGGGCGTGGCCGCGGGGTTGATGGCGTGCGGGCGCGACGTGATCGACCTGGGAATCGTCTCGACTCCGGTGATCCAACACACGATCCGCCGGCTGGGCGCGGCGGGCGGTGTGTCGATCGGCGCGAGCCACAACAACGCGGACTGGAACGCACTGAAGTTCCTTGGCGCGGCCGGCGTCTATCTGTCGACGGCGGAAGCGGGCGAGCTGCTGGATATCTATCATCTGCGCAAGTTCGATTTCGCGGATTGGCGCGGGATCGGCGGCATGCGCACGGAGATCGATACGATCGATCCTTACCTCGACGAACTCGCGGCTGTTTTCGATATCGCGGCCATCCGGAGCTTCTGTATCGTCGTCGATTGCTGTAACGGAACTTCGTCGCACATCCTGCAGCGAATGAACCGGCGGTTCGGAACGAATTTCATTCTGATCAACGCGAAGACGGAAGGCGTGGAGTTTGCGCACGGACCGGCTACGACTCGCGCCACGGTCGGCCTGCAACTTGCGCCGCTCATGGTTCCGCTCGGGGCCGACGCGGGGTTTCTGTTCGACGTCGATTCGGACCGCGTCGCGCTCGCGGCGGACGATGGAACGGCGGTGTCGGAGGAACTGGTGCTGCCGTTGATCGCGGACTACCTGTTGCCGCGGCAAGAGGGCAAACTGGTTATTACGAATCTTTCGACAACCGCTTTGCTCGAAGAAGTGGCGGCGCGGCATGGAGGGCGTGTGCTGCGCGTTCCCGTCGGAAGGCAGGCGGCGATGGACGCCCTGGCCAGCTACCGGCCCGAGCAGATTGCGCTCGCGGGAGAAGGCACGGGCGCGGTGATGATGCCGCAGTTCCGCTTCATCTATGACGGAATCGCTTCGATGCTGGCCATCCTTTCGATGATGAAGGAGCGAGGCTCGACGCTTTCGGAGATTCTAAAATCTTATCCGCGCTTCTCGATCCTCAAGGGCGAATTGCCGTTGCTATCGCGTCAGATTCCCGCGCTACTGGCGGCGATCCGCGAGCGTTACCGGGACGGGGAGGTGAACGCAACCGACGGCCTGCGGGTAGACTGGCCGGGCCGCTGGTTTCACGTTCGCGTCAGCCAGACGGAGCCCATAGTCCGGATTATTTGCGAGCAGCGCGGAGACCCTCCGCGCGAACTGTACAACGAACTGGTGGAACAATGCCTCGCCGCGAACACCTATTAAAGATCGGCGTCTCCGGGGTTCGCGGGGTGGTTGGGGAATTCCTTACGCCCGCCCTTGCCTGCGCCTTTGCCCAGGCCTTCGGAACCTATGTGGGCGTGGGGCGTGTGGTCGTGGGGCGCGACACGCGGTCGAGCGGACCCATGCTGCAGCATGCGGTCGCCTGCGGACTTCTGGCGAGCGGGTGCGAGGTGGTCGATGTAGGAATTCTCCCGACTCCGACGATTCAGATGTTTGCCGGCTCCTCGCGCGCGCAGGGCGGCATGGCGATCACCGCGTCGCACAACCCGCCCGAGTACAACGCGCTGAAACTGTTCAATTCCCGCGGCCTCTTTTTGAATCAGTACGAGCGCGAGGAACTGATCGATCTCTATCATCAAAGTGAGTTCAGGAACGCGACGAACAGCGAGATCCGGAGGGCGACGTCCGATTTCGAGACGCCGACGCGGCAGCACATCGCGCGCGTACTGAAGCACGTGGACGTGGAACGAATTCGCGGCCGCAGGTTTCGAGTCGCGATCGACTGCGTGAACGGCGCGGGCTCGGTGATGACGCCGGCGTTTCTGCGCGACGAGCTCAACTGCGAAGTGCACGCAATTTCAATCGACCCTAAGCAGCCGTTTCCTCGCGAAGCCGAACCGCGGCCCGAGACGCTGGGAGATCTGTCGGCGCTCATGGGGGCCTCGGGCAGCTCGGTTGGATTCGCGCAAGATCCGGACGGCGACCGCCTGGCCGTCGCGGACGAAACCGGACGGGTACTCGATAACGACGATGTGCTCGCGCTGGCCGTAGACGCGGCGCTGCGGCGGGTGAAAGGCGACGTGGTGGTGAACCTGACAACATCCTCAGCCATTGACGAGATCGCGGCGCGCCATGGACGCGCGGTGCATCGGACGCCTGTCGGCGAGGCGAACGTCGTGGAGACGATGCAGGCGGTGAATGCGGCGATCGGCGGGGAAGGCGCGAACGGCGGCATCATTTTTCCGGCCGTACATCTCTGCCGCGACAGCTACACGGGCATGGCGTTTCTGCTCGACCGGATGGCGGAGACGGGTGAAAGCATGTCCGCCCTTGCCGCGGGCCTGCCGCGGTACTCCCGGAAGTTGGGGAAGGTCGCCTACGAACATGGACGCCTGGCCTCGCTGATGCAGGCGCTCGAAACGCATTTCCCCGACGCCCGAATGGACCGTTTGGATGGCCTGAAGATCATGCTGCCGCAGGGGTGGATCCACGTGCGTTCGTCGAATACGGAGCCGATCCTGCGGCTGGCGACGGAGGCGCGCTCGGAGACGGAGGCGGAAGAATTATTCGCGGGCGTGCTGAAGTTGTTCGAGGAGTGTTAAAGCGCCTCCGACGTTTCGGAGCGTCGATTCTTGCGCCTTCCCCGCGGTTCCGCCGAGTTGACCCCGCTGTTGCGCGGTGGCTCAGTTTGAATTTCAAGCCAGACCGTAGGTAAACATACGCGACAAGGCAGGAGCCATAGCCGGCACAGGTGAGCCCGCTGTTCCAGGCGCCCCTTTCCGAAAATGAGACGCCCAGACCGGACCGCCTTGGCACAGGCTCAAGTTCCGGTACAGCGCGCCACCAGTAGGCAGTAGTAGACGCCGGGCGAACAATCGGGATCGACCCAAGATCCTCTTGCTGATTCCGGTCAGTTGGCCAGTCAAGAGGCTAGCTTGTTAAATTATGCTATGATCGTCTACAATTGTTGGTAATCTAGGCATATGGCAAAGCCAACCGATCTTGTCCAAGGCACTCTCGATCTCTTGATCCTCAAGACCATCTCGCTCGAATCCAAACACGGCTGGGCCATCGCCAAACGCATCCAGCAGGTTTCACACGAAGCTCTCCAGGTCCAGCAGGGGTCCCTGTACCCGGCGCTACACCGTCTGGAGCAGCAGGCCTGGATCAAGGCCGAGTGGCGCCCGACCGAGACCGGGCGAATGGCAAAGTTCTACTCCCTTACGCGTTCGGGACGGAAGCAACTGGAAAGGGAATTGGCGAACTGGGTTCGTCTGTCGACGGCAATCAACATAGTGGTCCAGGAGGCTTAGCAATGCGGATTTTAGACAAAGCCCGTTTGCGGCTTCGATCGCTGTGCCGCCGCCCGAAAGTCGAGTTCGAGCTCGAAGCCGAACTTCGTTTCCACCTGGATCAGCTCATTGAAGAGAACATTTCATCCGGTATGCCGCCCGAGGAGGCCCGCCGGGCCGCGCAGCGCATAGTCGGGGGCATCGCGCAATACAAGGAGGAGTGCCGGGATATGCGCCGCATAAACTTTGTCGGGGATCTTGTCCAAGACGTACGTTACACGATTCGATCTTTAGCGAAGAGTGCAGGGTTCACAGGAGTTGTCGTCGCCACGCTGGCGCTTGGGATCGGAGCGAACACCGCCATTTTCACGATCGTGCATGGAGTGCTGCTGCGGCCCCTCGACTATCCAAAACCCGATCAGCTGATGTACCTGACCGCAGAATCTCCGGCCATTGGGGGTACCCGAAATGCGCTCTCTGCGCCAGAGTACACGGAGTTCCGCCAGATGAACCAGTCGTTCGCGGCGGTTGGCGCTTATTCGACCGGCGGCGCGGCCTACACAACCGGCGAGGTCAACCTCACGGCCGGGGATCGACCTCTGCGGGTACGCTCAATCTCCGTCGATGCACATTTGCTCAAGGCGCTCCGTATTCAGCCGGAGCAGGGACGGTTCTTCAGTGACGAAGAAACCGCGCGTTGGACCGGGACGCTACCGCCACCGATCGCAATTCTCTCGCACGAATTGTGGCGAACAGCATTTGGAGGACGACCGCTCGTTGGACAAAAGGTGGAAATCGAGGGCCGCCCCCACGAAATCGTTGGCATTATGCCGCCCGGGGCCGACGTCATGGATAACCACACCCAGGTTTGGCTGCCCCTCTGGCTCCACCCGAGTACGGCTCGGCAACGCGGGGTCCACGTCCTATTCGTCATTGCGCGACTGAAAGACGGCGTCACCCTCGAGGCGGGACAGACGGAGCTGAACGCATTCGTCAAGGACTGGGGCGAGCGGGTCGGCACGAAAGACCATGTCCCCACGAACCGTCCCCTGCGGGCAGTAGACCACACTCTCCAATTGCGGCCATTACAGGACGCGATCGTCGGGAATGCCAGCCGCCCGATCTGGGTTCTGCAGGCCGCCGTGGGATTCGTGCTGCTCATCGTCTGCGCGAATCTTGCAAACTTGGCGATGGCTCGCGCCGGGTCGCGCAGACGTGAATTTGTACTGCGCGCCGCTCTTGGAGCCAGCCGCGGCCGGCTGCTCCGGCAGTCGGTAACCGAAGGTGCGGTGCTGGCTGGAGCGGGTGGCATTCTGGGTCTGTGGCTGGCCGGCGCTGGCGTGCGGGCTCTGATCCGCGCCTACCCGACCAGCATCCCGCGGACGAGTGAGCTTACGCTCGATTTGCCCGTTTTGCTGGTTGCGCTTGGCCTCTCGACTGGGACGGCCCTGCTTTTCGGGTTCGTGTCGCTCGGGCGCCGGCGAACGAGTAGCAGCATGGTGACTGCGCTCAAGGAGGGCGCGAGGGGCACCAGCGGCGCCTGGCGTCATTACGCCCGTCGTGGACTCGTGATAGCCCAAGTCGCTTTCGCGGTGATGCTGGTTATCGGAGCGGGTTTGCTAGTTCAGTCAGTCTACAACCTCACGAGGATCGATGCAGGATTCGACCGATCGCGGCTGGTGACGTTCTCGATGACATTGCCAATGGCGAATTCAGATCCCGACACACGCGCGCAGGCATATCAACGCGTCCTCGAGAGGCTTCGCTCCGTACCGGGCGTGCTGGGAACGGTTGCCATGTCGGGTCTGCCGCCGAATCGAACTCCAGATGCGATCGCTACTCCTATCGGGAACTACACCTCCGACGATGGCAGGCCCTTTGAAATCATCGACTACTACCAATTCGTCATGGGCGACTATTTCGGGACGATGGGCATCCCGATCGTCGCCGGCCGCGGCTTCGAGCGCACCGACAATGCGTCACAAGGCAAGGTGGCCATCGTCAATGAGACTTTGGCGAAAAGGATCTGGAAGGGGCAGAACCCGATTGGCCAGCGTCTGCGGCCTCCGGCTGGGTCGTTTGCCGCTAACGATGATGTCTGGCATACGGTGATCGGAGTGGCCAAGGACGTCAGGCAGCGCGGCGTGGAGCACCCGGCAGGAACTGAACTTTACGTATCCCTTGACCAGCACGCTGTCTCTCCGCCGAGTATGAATGTGGTGATGCGGACGACTCTGTTGCCGGCCGCGCTGTCAGGGACGATCGAGCGGGTGGTGCGTGAAGTGGACACCACGGTTCCCGTCGTACGGCTTCGCGACATGGACTCGGTGTTCGCCGAATCGATTCGCCGGCCGAGACTCCTGGCGCAGCTATTGGGCGCATTTGCCGGACTGGCGCTGCTACTGGCAGCCATCGGCACCTACGGTGTGCTCTCCTTCATGGTGACGGAGCGCCGGCGCGAGATCGGCATTCGGATCGCCCTCGGTGCAGTTCGCTCCCACGTGCTCACACAGATCATGAAACAAGGCCTTCGGGTCACGGCAATGGGTGTCGCCATTGGCCTTGCAGGCGCGCTTGCCTTAAATCGGCTGATTGCGTCCCTGCTGTTTGGCGTGCAACCGACAGATACCGTGACGATCGCCTTTGTGATCGCGACGATTACGGCAGTGGCGGTGGTTGCCAGTTGGCTTCCTGCCTGGCGCGCATCGCGGGTGGACCCGAACATCGTGCTCAGAGATGAGTAGCAGTTGAGAAGCCCTCTTGGAAACCGCGCTTCCAGAAGGTGGTGTTGAAGACCGGACCGATTACCCGCGATCAACGGCGCAGTGTTTACGAATCCAAGTGGACCGGTTGTTGGCATGGGGCGCGTGCTGAAACTCTTTGGGGATGTTAGCCTCAGACATCCTGATCTCCAGGGGAACTAGTTCGAGCCAAGTTGTACACGACCGTCAGGTCAGTGCCCGAAAAGATGCCGCGGTGGCGTTGAGAGGATCGCACAGGTGGCTCACGGCGTCGTTCGCGGCAATGTCGCGCGTATTTCGCCCGAGATGATGCAGCGCCGGAACGAGGGTTTCGATGAAGTCTTCGAGGTACCGGAGGAGGTCCTCGCGGTCCTGCGCGTTGCTTGAACGGGGATCGGGAAACGGCTGGCTGGCTGTCGTTAGCGGGTAGTGGGCGCCCGCGCGCTTCCTTCGCGGCGCTTGCGTAATCCTCGTTCACAGTATTACCATACGTATATACAGGGTGCGCTACGAATGGAATGAAGAAAAGAACCGGCGGAACCAGCGAAAGCATGCCGGAATCTCTTTCGAATTGGCGGCGCTGGCCCTCGAGGACGAACGCTGCCTTGTGGGTCTGGACCGGCTGGACGAAACAGGAGAGCAACGCTGGCATGCGCTCGGCGCTGCTCACATCACATCCCAGGCCGTCGCGGTGCTGCTGGTAGTACACGCGTATAGAGAGGACCGTCATGGCGAAGAGATCATCCGCATCATCTCGGCCCGTAGGGCTGAAACAAATGAAATCCGAAGATATCAGGAGCAGGCAATGGACTGAAAGCGAGCGGACGGCGTTGCGTAGCGCTTCAAAAAAGCAGATGACGGGAGACGATTCGACCATCGACTTCGGAGACATCCCGCGCCTGACCGAAGACCAGTTGGCAAGCATGGTGCGGCTGCGTGACGTCCGCCGGAAGGTGGCGGTGAGCGTGCGTCTGGATCCGAGCGTCCTCGATTGGCTGAAATCCAAAGGCGCGGGTCACTTGACGCGGATAAACGATATCCTCGTAAACCTGATGGAAGCGGAACATCGGACGAACCCCAAGCGGTAACGGTCAGGAGCAGAGGCTAGGCCGGGACTTCAGGATAGCTCCGTCGTTTCCGGCCGGACGTGGCGCTCCGGATTTACCCAGAGCCACGCAACCACACCCAGGAGAATGAGAAAACTTGCGAAGTAGAGGCCGCCGACCCAGCCGAACCTGATCGCGATGAGTGGCGTGATCACAGGCGCGAGCATCCCGCCGATGTTTCCGCCGGTATTCATGATTCCGGACGACGCGCCCGCCTGATTGCCGCCCAGATCGATCGCCGTCGACCAATACGGGCCCTCCGCCATCGTGCAGCAACCGAGCGCCAGCGCCAGCAGGATCACGGTTGCGGTTACGCCTACCCCGCTCGCACCCCAGAACAACAGCACCGCACTCAACGTCATGCCCACCATGCTTACCGACCGGCGGCCCATCCTTCTTCCAAACCGGACTCCAACGCGATC
>CAMDED010000090.1 GCA_945893365.1 Candidatus Sulfopaludibacter sp. SbA3
GTGTTGGACCCCGGCAATGGCGTTTTCAAACCGGAGAAAACCACGGCACTAAATACTCGCGGAATGTTTGGGATAACGCGGATGGGCGAAAGGGATGCTGTCAACGAAAACGGCGCGGCAATTTGGGGCTAGAGGGTAGTGGCTCCCCAGGTAGGATTCGAACTCATGTTGATAGCAGCGGAAGCAGAACTCGTCCGGATTCATCCTCGGCCAGTCTTGTCAGCCGTCGGACGCATCGCTTGGCTCAAATCGCTTGGCCGGCACTCACGTTTCAACTCGTGGTCAGTTAATGTCTGCACGGACACGGATTCATCGCCGCCGCCAGCATGAAATTCGACGGAAAGGAAAGCGTCATCGCGGACCGCGCGATCGTCACCGACAACTCCTCGAGCGGCTGCCGCAATAACTCCAGCACATTGCGTG
This sequence comes from Candidatus Sulfopaludibacter sp. SbA3, assembly GCA_945893365.1. Taxonomy (GTDB): domain Bacteria; phylum Acidobacteriota; class Terriglobia; order Bryobacterales; family Bryobacteraceae; genus SYKU01. The sequence goes on from CAMDED010000090.1 coordinate 424, forward strand.
GAAATTCCGGCAGCTCGTCGAGAAACAGGAGTCCATGGTGCGCCATGCTCACTTCGCCCGGACGCGGCGTCCCCAAACCGCCGCCAATTAGGCCGGCGTCCGAGATCGTGTGATGCGGCGAACGGAACGGCCGCTCGCGCAGCAGGCCCGCACCCCCCGGAAGGATGCCCGCGATGCTGTGAATCTTCGTCGTCTCGATCGCTTCCGGAAAAGTCAGCGGCGGAAGAATCCCAGCCAGCCGCTTCGCAAGCATGGTCTTGCCCGATCCCGGCGGCCCGATCATCAGGATGTTGTGCCCGCCCGCCGCCGCCACCTCGAGCGCACGTTTCGCGCTCCCCTGTCCGCGCACGTCGCGGAAATCCGGAGCGGAAGATTCCGAGGCTGAGAATTCCGCCGCCGGCCGCCTCACCGGCTCGAACGCGCCCGGTTTCGCCAGAAGCTCCACCACTTCGGAAAGATGCCGCACGCCGAACACGCGCACGCCCTCCACTACCGCGGCTTCCGCCGCGTTCTCCATCGGCAGCACGAGATTCGGAATGCCCTGCGCAAGCGCGCAGACCGCCACCGAGAGCGCCCCTCGGACGCTGCGAATCGCGCCATCGAGCGATAACTCGCCGATCAGCAGATGTTCGTCAAGCCGCGCGATCGAACCCATCGCGCCGAGAATTCCCATCGCCATCGGCAGGTCGAAACCCGCGCCTTCTTTCCGCACGTTCGCCGGAGCCAGATTGATGGTTACTCCCTTGTTCGTGGGGAATCCGAAGCCGGAATTGAGCAGCGCCGATTTGATTCGCTCGCGGCTCTCGCGAACCGCGGTGTCCGGCATTCCAACTGTTACAAAGTCGCGCGCCGAGCCTGACGGGTACATGTCGACTTCGACATCGATCAGATGAGCATCAATGCCGTAAACGGCGGCGCTGCGTGTCTTGAACAGCGCCATGGGGCGGGCCTCTCTTTGATGGTACGTAACCAGTATATATCGGTGGCAGCCCCGAAATTCGCGGCAAGACCGGCTCGTGCGAAGCGCACCGAAATCTGATAATCTCCGTGAAGGCATAAAGCGCAGTGTGCGTGACCCCGATGCGAAGGGGTCGAACTGAGTACCTTGGGGCGGATTTCGTAGTCAACAAAAAGGGGGTGGGTGATGAGTACCCGCATCGCGTTCGCATTTTGCACATTCTCTCTTTTTTCGTCGCCGCTTTCAGCGCAGGAGTTGCGCGGCAGCGTTCGTGGCACGGTAACGGATTCGACGGGCAGCGTGGTGGTGGGGGCCAATGTGGCGCTGCGTAACGTGAATACCGGCGTTCAAACAGCCAAGCAAACCGGGGAGACGGGGAACTATCTGTTTGATTTCGTCAGTCCCGGAACGTACACCGTGACCGTGGAAATGCAGGGCTTTAAGGCGTTCGTTCAGGAAAAGATCCTGGTCCAGACGCGGTCCGATATCACGGTCGATCCGAAGCTTGAGCTGGGCCAGTTGAGCGAAGCGATCCGCATTACCGAGTCCCCGGTGACCGTGCAGTTCAGCAAGACGACGATGGAGACGACGCTCGACACGAAGATGTCGAACTCGCTGCCGATCATTCATCGCAACCCGTTTTTGCTGCTGCAATTGGACCCGCAGGTAACGTTCACTTCGACCTCGGGCGAGCAAAGCCCCTTCCATCACTGGGCCGGCTCGAGGCTGGACGTAGGCGGCGGCACACAGCTGAAGAACGACATCCTGGTGGACGGATCGCCGAATACCTGGGGGCCGAAAACGAACTATGTGCCGACAATCGACTCGGTGTCGGAGCTGAACGTGCAGCAGAACGCCACGGACGCCGAGTTCGGGCATTCGGCGGGCGGCATTATTTCGCTCCAGATGAAGTCCGGATCGAACGAGTGGCACGGGTCGGCGTATTATTTCGGACGCAATCCCAAGTTGAACGCGCGGCCCGATTCAACCACTCCGACGCCTTCGCTCATCCGCCACAACGTGTGGGGCGTCACCAGCGGCAATCCTATAGTCAAGAATAAGGTGTTCAACTTTTTCTCATATGAAGGCCAGAACCTGCGCGAGCCCGTGAACATCATCCGCACGCTGCCGACGGCTCTCGAGCGGGGTGGGGATTTTTCGAAGTCGCTGTCGGTGAATGCGGGCGTAGTCGCTCTCAAGCCGATTTACGATCCCTGGACGACGCAAACCAACGGCAGTGTGGTAACGCGCATGCCGTATCCAGGCAACGTGATTCCGCGCGGTCAGATGGACGCGACGGCGTTGCGCTTTCTACAGGATGTCTGGCAGCCGAACCTGCCTGGCGACGATGCAACCGGCCAGAACAACTACCGCCTGACGATTGCCCGTGTTTACGACTACTATAACTACACCAATCGCACGGACTGGAACATCAACGACAAGCTGAAGATTTTCGGCCGCGTGTCCCGGTTCCATACGAACGTGACCTCTCCGAACCCTCCCGGAACGCCGGCGGCCTCTACGGGCGGCTCGGAGCGCAACACCCTCACGGTAGCGGGGGACGCGGTTTGGACGGCGAGCGCGAACACCGTGTTCGATTTTCGCGGCTCCTACAACAAACCGGTCGATCGCTTTATCGACGGCGAAGCGGAGATCAAGGATCTGAGCTCGTTTTGGCCGAATAATCCAACCTGGTTCGATTCCTACGCGAAGGCGTTGCCCGTGCTTTACTATCCTGGTTTGCAGCTAGGCGGGAACCTTGGGCGCGGGAGCTATTGGTTCTCAGCGCCCGATTTCTGGAACTGGCAGGGAAAGATGGCCAAGACGATGGGAAGGCACTACGTCAAAGTAGGAGGCGAATACCGCCGCTATCGAGGCAATTCTTCGCTGCCGGCCCCGCTCCAGTTCTTCTTCCCGGAAGCCAACACCGCCAATACTTACGTGAATCCGAACACGCGTCTGAGCGGCCACCAGTGGGCAACGTTCCTGGTCGGCGCGCTGGGCGATAACTCTCGCGCGCGCAATGTTCCCGCGCTGCTCGCGCGCAATCACTTCTACGGATTCTATTTCCAGGACGATTTCAAGTTAAGCCAGAAGCTGACGCTGAACCTGGGAGTGCGGTGGGAATATGACACGCCGATTGTCGACCGCGACAACCGGCTGTCGCGCTCGCTCGATCTGACCAAGCCGATCCCGGAGTTTCAGGGAGCCGGCGCACCGGCGCTGCCGGCGGCGGTGACCGCGATCCGCAAGGGTCAGCCCGACTACAACGGGGAGTGGATTCTTGCAGGCACAGGCGGAGCCTACAACTCCCCGAAGAACACTTTTCTGCCGCGGCTGGGTATCGCTTACCGGCTGAATGACCGCACGTCCGCGCGCTTTGGCTACGCGCGGTACGCGATTCAACCGTCGGTGGATTTTGAAGGCGGCATCAACCTGAATGACGTCGTGCCCTATCCGGGCTTCAGCCAGGATACGCTGGTGCTGCCGACCATCCAGGGCATTCCGAGCGCCCGCTTCTCCGATCCGTTCCCGAATAGTGCGAATCCCCTGACGCCTCCCGTGGGTACGCGATTGGGCCGGTACACGGAGTTGGGCTCGACCATTCCGTCCATCGTCTGGAACCAGAATCTGAAGACTTCCTACAACGAGCGGTTCAGCTTCAGCGTCCAGCGTCAGATCTTTTCGCAGATCGTGCTCGACGCCACCTATTTCATGAGCTTCGGCTTCAACCAGCGTTACCAGAAGCAGTTGAACAATATCGATCCGCGCTATTCCTATGAGTATAGGAGCGCGGTCAATGCGCGCGTGGATAACCCCTTCTACCGAATTCTGACGCCGGACAAGTTCCCCGGTGGCCTGCGTAATCAGCCGCAACTGGCCGTGAACGATCTTCTGCGGCCTTATCCGCAATACAACGCCGTGACTCAGTGGTTTGCAGAGGGCGCCTACCGGCGCTATCAGGCGATTCAGTTAAAGGCGCAAAGGCCGTTCGTAAACGGCTTCAACTTCCTGGTGGGCTACAACTATAACCGGGCGCGTAATGACGAGTACTTCGACGGCGTGGATGCGTTTCTGGACCACCTCACTTTGCAGGAATCGCCCAACAACCGGCACAAGTTCAACGCCGGAGGGATTTATGAGCTGCCATTCGGCAAGAAGCGCAAGTTTGCCTCGAACCTGAATCGCGTTGCGAACGCGGTGATTGGCGGCTGGGCTATGAGCGGCATCTTCCAGTACATCAGCGGGGAGCAACTCCGCTTACCGGCGGCAGTGGTGAACGGCGATCCGGTGCTGGACAACCCGACGCGCGACCGCTGGTTTGACGCCACCAAAATCACGCGGCAGCCGGATTTTACGCGGCGCGGCAATCCTCTGCAAATGCCGGGCTTCGTGGGGCCGCGGATCACGAGCCTGGATGTGACGCTGGGCAAGGATTTTCAGATCACCGAGCGCGTGGGCTTCGAGCTGAAGCTGGAATCCTACAACCTGCCGAACGTGTTTAACGGCGCCAATCCCGTGCTGAACCCGGACAACTCGCTGTTTGGGCGGATCACGGGACAGCGCAACACGTACTTCGGGCGTCAGTTCCAGTATACCGGCCGCATTCGCTGGTAGGACATTGCACCCGCGGAAGCCTCTCGAGACCGGCGCGGATACCGCCGTTCTACGATGGCCAATCCAGGGTGCGCTCGGCTCGGGCAGCCGGAAGACTCGACAAATAGAGCGGCGGCGGCAACGTACATCCGGCGAGGCCCGGGTGCGGGAGCCCGGGCCACTTGTTTTCGTCTACCTGTGTTCTCCCAACACTTGCTGTCCGGGGCCCGCACGGGTGTATACTACGCCCCTGGGGGATTTTTCGATGAAAGGGATTCTCGCGCTGACGGTCGCTCTTGGCCTTCCCGGGTACGCGAAGGCCCAGATCGCTTCGCCGAACGAAGCGGGCGTCTCCATGGGTCACGTTCACTTGAACGTTCGCGACGTGGAGGCGCAGAAGAAATTCTGGACCGGACAGTTCGCCGCGGTCCCTTTGAAAAAAGATGTTGAAAAGGAAGGGCTTCAGGGCGTCAAGATACCCGGAATGCTCATCCTGTTTCGCCGGCAGGCTCCCACCGGCGCGAGCGAGGGGTCGATGATGGATCACTTTGGCCTCAAGGTTCCGAGCCTGGCGGAGGCGCTCAAGCGCTGCCGGGACGCCGGATTCCAAGTGCAGCGCGAGTTCAAAGGAACGGAGGGCTTTCTGAACGCCTACATCGTTGGACCGGACGACGTGAAGATCGAGTTGCAGCAGGATACCGCGCTCACGACGCCCGCCATCGCTTACCACCTGCACTTCACCTCAGCCGTGGGCGGACAGATTGCGCTCATGGATTGGTATGCGAAAACTTTTTCGGCGGTCGTGAAGAAGAGGGGCGGGCACGACGCCGCGGACCTCCCCGGAATCAATCTCACGTTCGGAACTTCGAAGACCCCGCCAACCATCCCCACCAAGGGCCGGGCGATCGATCACATCGGCTTCGAGGTCAAAAATCTGAAAGACTTCTGCCGGAAACTGGAAGCGGCCGGAGTGAAGCTGGATATCGCCTACAGGAAGATTCCGAGAGCCGGAATCGCCGTCGCCTTTCTGACTGATCCGACTGGCACCTACATCGAGTTGACCGAGGATCTGGACAAGTTCTGAGAGTGTCCTGACCGTTACCTGAGCGTGACGAGCGTCGCGCCCCAGCCGCCCGCTTCCGGCGGCGCGTCTCCATACCACGCGACCGACGGCGTCCGCGCCAGCACCGCGCGCACCGTTTCGCGCTGCACGCCGATGCCGCGTCCGTGAATAATCCTCAAAGCCTTCAATCCCATCCGCCCGGCCTCTTCGAGATACGCTTCGACGACCGCCTTCACGTCGCGCGGCGGCACGGTGTGCAGGTCGAACACATCGGAGACCGGAATCCGCGCGGGCTCGTTCATCCGCTCAACTCTTTTCCACAGCATGCCTTCTCAATTTCGAGCTTCATTTCGACAGCGGACCGATACCGCTCCTCCTCCTTCTTTCGAATGGAGCGGTCGACCACCTCGGCGAGCTTCGGGGAGATTCCCGGCGCTTGCTCGAGCAGCGGAATCGGCTCGTCTTCGAGTACGATCGCCAGCTCGCTCTTTTGCTTCTTGCCGAACAGACCGCCCATCACGCGGTCGAGCGGCGATGGAAAATGGAACGGAAAACGACCGGTCAGCAGGTAATAGAAACTGACGCCCGCCGAGTAGAGGTCGGCCGTAGGCTTCACATAACGGAAGTTCTTAATCTGCTCCGGAGCCATATAGAGCAGCGTGCCGGCCGATTCGCCGTGCCTCGTCATGAAGGACGCGCCGGCCGCGGCGAAGTTCTTCGCCAACCCGAAATCCGCAATCTTCGCCACAAGCTGCCCGCCCGATTCCGCCAGAAGCATGTTCTGCGGCTTGATGTCGCGATGCACGTAGTTGCGTTCGTGCGCGTATTGCAGACCATCGAGGATCTGGCCGATCAGGCTCGACGACTCCGACACCGATGCCGCGGCGCGCCTCGATTTGATCAGCGATCCCGCGTCTCCGCCGTCGAGGTATTCGGAGACGAAATAGTGCCGGCCCTCGTCCACTCCCTGGTCGATGAGGCGCACGATGTTCTTGTGCCGGAGGTCCTGCAATACGGCCATCTCCCGCTGAAACAACTTGGCCACTTTCTCCTTGGCGGCCGCGCCCGGAAGCATCTGCTTGAGCGCCACGAAACGCCCGGTCCGTTCGTCGACCGCCTCGTAGACCGCGCCCATCGTGCCTTGCCCAAGCAAGCGCAGCAGTTTGTACGGACCAATCCGCAAGCCGTCGAGTTCCGTCGCGATCTTTTCCACGCAGCGGCCGCACAGGTACGACGCGGCTCCGGCGATGTCGGCCGCCCGTCCGTCTGCATTCGCCTTTTCGGCCAAGCCCCGGCAGTTCCGGCACAACCACATCTCGCCGGTCTCGAATGTCCCGGTCGCGCGGTCGGTGTCGAGGCCCGTAATGGCGAAATCCATTGCTCCCACGCGGATCCGGTCGCCCTCTTTCAATTCCACTTCGCCGGTGACGCGTTCGCCGTTCAGGTAGGTGCCGTTGGTGCTTCCCAGGTCGACCAGGAGGCAATGCGGTGGATCGATGCGCAGCAGCATGTGCCTGCGGGAGACGAAATGATCGTCATCCGAAGGTTTCACGTGCGCTTCCGGGCCGCGGCCTATCAGAATGGTCTCGGCCCGGCTGAAAGCAATCCGCTCGCCTGCGCGCGGGCCCGTATTGATGGTGAGCGTAACGTTCAATCCGCGCCCGACTCCGTTTCAGATCTTGAGGAAAAGCTTACGCTGATAAAGCCAATAGCAGAGATACCACATGGCCGCGAGCGCGAGCAGGTTATGAGGAATCGCGCCCGCCGGTCCGAGGAAGCTGAAGCCGTCCGTGAACACGCCGATTCCCCGCCGCAGCCAGCCGCTCAGCACTTGAGAGAACGAGTAGATGAAGATCGAGTTCATTCCCAGAACGATGGCGGGAAACGCCCAGCGGCGGTAACCCTTCATCTCGATCGTCCAGTAGAAGGCGAGTAACATCGCGAGCACCCAGCCCGCGCTCGCGAAGGTGAACGACGCCGTCCAGATGCGCTTCACCATCGGATTGAACGGCTGAAGCGCGTATCCGGCGGCGAAACAAAGGGCGGCCGCGACGGCGAGGGCTTTCGCCTTCTCCGCGTGCGGCTTCGCCATCATCAGAAATTGCCCGGTCCACGCTCCGAACAGCATGGTGACCGCGCTGCTCAGGAAGTTAATGGTGACGTAGTAACCGGAATAGTTGTAGCCGAGGATGGCCTTGTCGAGTACCTGTCCGATATTCCCTTCCCGCGAGAATGCGCCTTCCGGACCTGGGAAGATCGCAAACAGCGCCCAGTGCGCGGCAAGGATCACCGCGGCGGCGGCCACTTGAATCCGGATGTTCAGTTGCATCACCGCGGCGCAGAGCACGTAGGCGAATGCAATCTGGCACAACACGTTGATCAGCTGAAAGACCGGCGGTTTCGAGGAATTGAAATTCGACAGAACGTTGCTCAGCAGGATCAGCATCAGGGCGCGCCAGACGACGTGCCCGAATACCTTGCGCGGGGAATCGCCCTCCGCGAGACGGCGCGCGAAGGCCAGAGGCATGGCGACTCCCACCATGAACATGAACGCGGGCTGGATCAGATCCCAAAACACGATGCCTTCCCACGCCACATGGTCCACCTGGCGCGAAAGCCACGCAAAGGCGGGATAGGCGCTGAGCGAAGAGAAGCCGAAGCCATGGGAGATCAGCAGCAGCATGATGAATCCGCGGTACGCGTCGAGCGACACCAGGCGCGAAGGGATACCGCCTGGCGCCGGACCGCCCTGTTTATCCCGTGGAAGAGCAGCGGGACGCACCGGTCCAAGTGTGGTTGCCATGACACGCTCCTTTTGCTAGGGAGTGTAACACACCAAGCCGCGCACGATCTCGCACCAACTCCCGAAGAGGGAGGCGGAGATTTCCGCAAGCCGCCGCTCGTTGTGGTACGGATTGACGGGACCCATGGCGTCGCGGAGTTCGCCGCGGCCTTCGTCCTCCCGGAGCCATTCCCGGATCATCTCCGGCGTCGCTTCAGGGTGGAACTGCAGGCCGTAAATGCGGTCCCCCACGCGGAACGCCTGGTGGCGACAGCGCTCCGACGACGCCAGCAACTCCGCGCCAGGGGGCAGATCGAACGTTTCGCCGTGCCAATGAAAGACGTCTTCCTGGGCGTTGATGCCGCGAAAGAGGCGATCGGCCGCGTCAAGAACCGTGATTGGCGCCCATCCGATTTCCTTCACCGGGTTCGCATACACGCGCGCGCCCAGGGCCTTGGCGATGAGTTGCGCACCGAGGCAGACGCCTAAGACCGGCGTGCCTTTCGCGATAGCGCGCTGGAGAATCGCGATCTCGGCGTGGATGAAATCGAGGTCGTCGTTGACGGACATCGGTCCGCCCAGGAAGATCATGCCTGCCGCTTCTTCCGGGTGAAGGGAAGCTTTGGGCGCCGGAGCGGCGGCGGCCATATCCACGTATTCGTACTCGATCCCGGCGGCTTCAAGCGCGGCTGCGATGCGGCAAAGATGCACATCCGGAGCGTGCCGGAACGCCAGGACGCGCATTCTTCGATCAGCCTCCGCCGTCAATTGCCCGCGGAATGCGCGACTTCGAAATGGCTGAGAGAATCGGCGTAGCGCGAAAGTCCCTTGAAAATGGCTTCGGCGATCCGCTGGCGGTGTTCCGCCTTTTTCAGCAGAGACTCTTCGCGCGCGTTGCTGACGAAGCCGATCTCGGCGAGAATCGAAGGCATGGTCGCGCCGATCAGCACTACGAACGGCGCTTTCTTCACGCCCCGGTTCTTCGCCGCGGAATTATTGCGCAGCGAGTAGCCGTAGAGCGAATTCTGGATGCGGGATGCGAAGTCGCGCGACTCTTTGGCCTTATCCTGCTTGCCGATCCTCTGCAAGATGTCGCCAAGTTCGTAAATGGATTGATCGGAACCGGCGTTCTCCCGCGCCGCCACGTCCATTGCGCGGCGCTCGGTGGTGAAGTTCAGGTAGTAGGTTTCGACACCCGATACCGACGGGAAGGGAGACGAATTGGCGTGCAGAGACAGGAACAGGTCGGCCTTCTTTTCGTTGGCGAGCGCGGTGCGCGCTTCGAGTGAAACGAACGTGTCGTCGGTACGCGTGTAGATCACTTCGCTGCCGAGGTTCATCCCGATCAACGCGCCGAGGCGCTTCGCCACGTCGAGCGCGAGATCCTTCTCCATCAAACCGGTTCGTCCGGTCGTACCCTGGTCGTGCCCGCCGTGGCCGGGGTCGATCACGACGCGGCGCACTTTCAATCCCAACGCCCTGACCAGCGTTCTCTCGCCGTTGCTGTTTCGTTTGGCTGGCAGAGCGGGTTTTGCCGGAGTCTTTTCGGGCACAATGGGCGCCGGTGCAGTCACCGTCTCGGAGGCTGATGGCGTGGTTACCTTGGCCGCCGCCTGCTGGACTAACTGCGGAGCCGCCTGCGGAACGGGGGCGGGGGTCTCGGGCGCGGGCGCCGCCGGAAAACTTGGGGCCGGCGGCTCGACGCGCGGCGGCCGCAGATCGAGAATCAACCGCTCCGGGTTACTGAGCTGGGAGGCTACGACCTGCACGCCGTCTTCGAGGTCGAGCACAATGCGCGTGGTCCCGGGCTGGGTTTCCGCGACGCGAATCCGCTTCAGGAGCTTGTCGCCGACCTGCGTGATCCTGACGCCTTTCTCCACCATCCTGGGCTTCGCCCCAAGCAGGTCGTAGAAGACGCGGTCGGGGTTCTGGAGGCGATCCGACCGGAACCGGAATTCGCCGTTGGTCTCGATCGCGACGCGCGTGCTGTCCGTCATCGACCAGAAGCGAACGGCCGTCACTTCGAGCGCGGGATCGGCGAACAGGGCAAAAGCCGATGCCGTCGTGAGGGCGATTCTTGCGAGCATTGTTGCGAAGGGTCGAGCGCGCATGATCTAACGCTGTGTCCGGTACGACACGCTGCCATCCGGCGAGACGACCTTGACGATCCGCGAGTAGCCGTCCGTCCGGGGCGATTCCTTCTTCGCCGGCGGTTCAGCGGCTCGCCGGGCTTCTCCCAGTTTTTTTCCCACTTGATAGACGTAATTCTGCGTTTCGGGATATGGCGGGATCCTTCCGCTATATTTCGCTACCGCGCCTTCTCCGGCGTTGTAGGCCGCAAGCGCGAGCCGGACATCGCCGCTGTATAGCGCGAGCAAGTGCTTCAGGTACTTAACGCCGCCTTCGATATTCTGCGCGGGGTTGAGCGCGTTGTCCACCCCGAACCGCCGGGCGGTCGCGGGAATCAACTGCATCAGGCCCTGCGCGCCTTTCGGGGAAATCGCGAACGGGTTATAGGCGCTTTCGACGGCGATCACGGACTGCACCAACAGCGGATCCACGTCGTGCCTGAGGGATGTCTCCGCGATCGCTTCGTGAACGCCCGACCGGGGAAGGGCCGCAGTCGGTAACTTCGAAGGAGCCGCCGTTGGAGGGGCCGCAAAAGTGCGGACCAGGCGGCCCGACCTTGGATCGGCGCGAACCACGGACGACGCGGCGAAGCTCGCCGTCCCGCCGAGGGCGAGCGCGATCAGCGCGAAGGCGGGCAGCGCGAATCCGAATAGCGTCGGTCTGAAACAAATCCGCATCGGGATGTTTGACAAATGATTCTCTATTATACCCCCGAATGCTATCATTTTTCCATGGGCATGGTTGCGGCCGGATTCGTTCTTGTTGGAGGCCGGAGTTCGCGAATGGGCCGGGACAAGGCGCGGCTGCCCGCGGGCGGAGGCTGCCTTGCGACCCGCGCCGCCGAAGCTGTCGCGGCCGTCTGCGGGTCCGTCACCCTGGTGGGAGATCCCGCGCAGTATGGAAATCTTGGATATCCGGTGATTCCCGACGAAATCGGCGGATGCGGTCCTCTTGCGGGAATCGCCGCCGCACTCGGCGTCTCGACGGCCGCGTGGAACCTGATTCTCGCCTGCGATATGCCTGAGGCAGGCGAGGATTTCCTCGGACGTCTGCTTGAGCGGGCGCATGCCGAAGAGGGGCATATCGAAGCCGGCGACGCCGTGATTCCAGCCGGCCCGTCCGGAAAACTGGAACCTTTGTGCGCAGCGTATCACCGGCGGTGCCTCCCTGCCTTCCGCATGGCGCTCGAGTGCGGCACGCGCAAGATATCGGAAGCCCTGGAGAATGTGAATGCCGTCATCTGGACCGTCGCGGACGCGCGTCCTTTTCAGAACGTGAATACCCCAGAGGAGTGGCGCGCCTATGCCGGGCACTGAACTGTTTCCCCACTACATCGAATTCCGCCATGTCTATAAGACGTTCGACAGGCCCGTTTTGGTCGATACGAATTTTTGGGTGAGCGGAGGGGAAACGGTGGCGATTATCGGCCGTAGCGGCGTGGGCAAATCCGTGACGCTCGGCCACATCATGGGTTTCTTGAAGCCCGACAGCGGACGGGTGATTGTGGGGCACGAAGACATCACCGATTTCGGCGAGGCGGAACTGCGCCGCGTCCGCAGGAAAGTGACCATGGTGTTCCAGTCCGGGGCGCTCTTCGATTCGCTCACCGTGGGCGAGAACGTGTTGTTCTCGCTTGAGCTGCGCGAAGACTACGACGAGCAGAACAGGGAAGATGTGGTGAACGGGCTGCTTGATATCGTGGACATTCTCGATCTGCGCGACAGCTATCCGACGGACCTCTCGACGGGCCACCGGCGGGCGGTAGCGATCGCGCGGGCGTTGGCCGCGCAGCCGGAGTGTATCCTCTATGACGAGCCGACGACGATGGTGGATCCCATCATGTCGTCCCTGCTGATGAATCTGATGTTGAGGCTCAAGACGCAGCTTCAACTGACTTCTGTGGTGGTCACTCACGATCTGGACCTGATGCGGAAGGTGGCCGACAAGGTGGTCTTTCTGTACGACGGGAAGGTGATCTACTTCGGACCCGTGAGCGAGCTCGACCACGCGGATCATCCCCATATACAGGAATTTCTGGCGATGGACGCCGTGTAGCGCGGCCGTCTTCCCGCCGGAACGCGTCCTGAGCGCCAGGCAACTGCGGCGCGTTTAGCCGATAGCCGTCCAGCCACAACACGAAAAGTTGGAATAACCGATTGAGGAATCAGCTCAAGAGCGTAAGAGAGCACTTCGGGCAGCCACATCTCCTTGCGTCCGAGGGCCCATCGCACCGCATTTGACCCGCGGACAATATCGACTTGAAGCGAGTTTGTTGTTGCGGGGCATCGACAGCCACGATATCGGCGCATGTTTCGCCGCCCACAAGGGGCTGCGGCTGCCGGCGGAAGCCGCAAAACATCTCGCCAGGGCGTGCTCCGGTGCGGGCGATCAGCGGGAAACAGCCAAGCGTGCCAGAATCCATTGGCCTATGTTGGCGGGACCGCCTTCACCCTGGACACGGCGGTTTCTCCCATCCACGAGGCTCTCGAAAAACGTCGAGCGCGGCGAGAGGGCCGCCACGACATCGCCGATATCGCCCGCCTCGAGGATGCCGGGGACGATTATATCGCCCGGGACGTACGTGAATGAGTCATCCAGCAACGAAAGGTAGCTGGCTAGGCCCCCACGGACGGCGATCGCCTGGATATTGTCTTCGTAAAGACCCGCCAGAATCGCCAGCAAGCCGCCGAGCGGCTCCGCCTGGAATTGAGTCCCCGGCCCGACTTGCCAAGCTGGCAATTCGTCGGGCAAGAGCCGTACGGGATTGACGGGCGCGACGGAATCCCCCCAGATGGCAATCCGTGCCGATTCGACATCCTGGCGGCCCGAAACGTAGGCGAGGACCGTCCGTAGATCCTTCAATCTTGCGCCCAACAGAGTGTTACCGAGCATCAATTCCGTTGCGGAAAGTGAGACCTCGGCGCTTGAAGGACCTCTCCGGGTGTCGGGCGCGGTCTCTCCGGTTCCGCGAACGTCGGCAAGGCAAACGGCGAAGCCGCCCTTCAGCAAGGTCTCGATCTCGCTTCCGTGCTGAGCCAGAGTGCGCTGCTTGCCGCTTTCGGAAACGACGACCACCAACCGAAAACGGCCGCTCGCCCGCGTCGCCGGCCGCAGGAAGAGCAGTGGCACGGTGATTCCGGGCTCCACGGTCACGGTGATCCCCTCCGCTTCCGCATTCGGCCATGGCTTCCTCCAGTGCACGGTCGCCTCAGGCTGGCGGTTGGGCTCGATGTCGCCCAGCTTCGATGCCCATTTTTCCTGGAGCCACCCTCTCCGCGCCTCGGGCGCCAACCGGGCGAGCGTAGCGCGCGCGGCGATCAGCTTCTTTTCCGCCGTTTCCCGCAGCAACTGATGAATTGGCCGCATTTGCAGCTTGACGGCGATAGCGGGATTCAAGGCGGCAAGCTCGGCCTCGGGCCGACGGTCATCCGGCTCAGCCGTGGGAATGGGAATTCCAAACCAGCGCTTCAGCTCGGGATACAAGGTCTGCCGTTGGGAGGGCCCGATGTTGGCGCACTCGCCGGGACCGGGGAAAGCGCCAAACCCGTGCGCCTCATCCAGATTGTCCGTGGCTCCATCGTACAACCCAAAAATCTTCTTATAGCGGGCCCATGCGGGCTGGCGTTCGACCTCCCAGCCCATCTCATAGGAGTAAATAAGCCGCCGGGGCGCGACTGAAGCGCAGATCATCCAGGGAAAAAACTGATCGGCTATGCTGCGACGCAGGTTCCTCGTGGTTTCCCAACTCCCCGAACCGGGGCTGGCGAGATCCGGAGGCAGGGGGTCCCGGGCTATCGCTCCGGGGCGTTGTGCGCTTGGCGAAGCTTCACCGAAATTGAACGGCGCGACGGCGGAGACCCGCGGGTCGAGCGCCGCCGCAACGGCCGCCGGATCGCCTCCAGCGGCTACGGCCCCCAGCAGGATGATCTGGTCCCGATGAACGTCCTTTCGCTCGAGGAGCAGATCGATTCCGCGCATAACGTCCCAGACCATCCATTGAATGAGGCTTTCCCCGGCCACATAGAACTGCATCCCCATGACGTAACGCGAATGGTACGCCTCGCGGTTCCACGGATAGTTCTGCAAGCGCTCTCCGTGGCCGATCTGGTCCATGATTAGGACTGCGCATCCGGCGCGCGCCCATAGGATTCCCATATCCTGCAATTCGGCTTGGGTGCGGGGCCGATGATGGCTGTGAATAATCACGATCCCGGGCATGCGGGAAGGGGGGCTCGACGGCAGATACAGATTCGCCGTCACCCACAACCCGGGACGGCTCTGGTAGGCCAGATCCTGGCGGCGATACCCGATGCCGGCATACTCTTTGGTCACGCGGGTCTCAAGCGGACTACGCGGGGGAAAAGCTCCGAGCGACGCCTTGAGGGCTTGGAGACGCGGATCGCGGAAACGCTCCCAATCGGCCCGCGTTTGGATCCGGTCGCGCTCGCGTTTTTCCACTTCAAGAATGTTGCGCACGCGGCCGCGAATGTGCCGGTCCAACATTCCGCTCACATTCATGGTCTTCCGCTGTTCGGTTGACAGGACCCGCGCGTCGAGGGACACCGGCGGATCGGGGGGTTGCGCCAATTGCGAAGGATCCTTGTCGATCAGCGCCAGGCGGCGGTATCGGGCGGGGCAAAGCGGCGTCTCGCTCTGAACCACGGGCATCACGCTGGTTTCACGGGGCTCGCCGTCCCGGCCAGGCCGGTAGCGCAGCAACAGGACTCTCCAACTGGTTTGCGCCGTAGATTCCCCCAGGACTTCGGCGGCACGCTCGAGCGGCACGTCAATGCGGACGCTCCATACCCCAGGCTCGCGCCGGACCGCCACACGGGCGCCGCTGTCCCATTCCCTTGCCCGCGAGAGCCGTTGCCCGCCAGCCATTCCCGTCGAATCCAGCAGGTAACCGAGAGCGTTGACGGCAAGCTGGACGTAGGCTGAACCAGACGTCGCGAGGTAAACGTGAAAGCTGTCGTCCTGAGTGACTGCGCCGTCGTTTTCCTTCACGCCGGCTGAAATCCCACCCGGCTCCGTGCATCTCGCGAGCAGTGCCAGAGTTTGCCCGTCGTGCAGCAGCTTGACCTCGGTGGGCGTCCGTGGAAGCTCGGCCACAGCCTCATCCCGCAGCAGTTTCCAGGCGGGAACTTTGTTCCAGGCGTCGTCGTTCCAACCGCTATCGAGCGCCGGGAGCGTCTTCCTCCGGCCTACCTCCATCGGAGGCTCCTTGTTCCCGATCGGGGCGGGCCGGAACTGCGGGGCAGCCGCGTCCCAGTTGACTGAGGGATCGCCTGGGACCCTTGCCGCGGGCCCATGCCTCGGCGAGTGCCAGCGTTCTCGCGGGGCTCCGGGACGGGCAGCCCTAATCCGCTCTACCCACACCAGGATCGGGCTGGAGGCCGGCGCGCTCAGCTCGTTGAGGGGGATGGCCGCTTCCACCGTCCAGTCCTTTTCACCGACCGATGCGGCCACTAAAAACTTGTCGGCGTTTCTGTAAACCACATCCCTGGACCATTCATCGGCGTAAGGGAAAGTGGGCTCGTTCTTGTAAGCGACGTGAACCGCCTTTTCGATCGAGTACGCGCCAAACGGATTGATTGTCAGGATGCGATCGGTATAGCCGATGTCCGCGCCGGCAAGGATGCGGATGCGATCCTCGTCTTCCCAGCTTGGGTTGCGTCCCGTGAGGCGGGCCGTCACACGCCCGCTGGATTCCGGCAGTCGCGCGCAAACGTAGAGATAACGTCCGGCGACGATGGCGCGGATTTCGCCGCCGAGGTCCGCGGAGGTCCCGTCTTCCGAGGGGACCAGCTTGCCGACAGGGAGGTCGCGCCAGAGGCGATCGTTCAGGTTACCGTCGATAACCACCGGCTGCGCCGTCGCCATGCCAACCCAGAAGCAGAAGGCCGGCAGAAGAAGTATGGTTCCCGGCCGGCCTTGCCCGCCGGCCGGTTTCTTCCCGAAAAGAGTCATTTTAGCCAATTAAGCCCCCTTTATCGACTTAAAAGAATAGCATTGATGACACGAAACGAGCCAAAAAAAAGACAAAGATGTGGTATCCTGCGATCCATCAAGGGCAGTACAACTCTGCGTCGAGGGCGCCGTCGCGGCCAAGAAGCCAAAACCTGAAACTTTTGGGAGAGAATGTCCTATGAAATCCGTAATCGGCTTGCTCATATTTATGGCGATCAGCGCTACAGCTGTGCTCGCCCAACGGAGTACGCAACTCACAGGCAGAATCAGCGATCCAACCGGTGCGGTTGTGGATGAAGCGGAGGTGATCGTAACGAATCAAGACACCGGCATCCGTCGCGAGACGAAGAGCAATGAACTCGGATACTTCGTCGTGCCGCTGCTGCAGCCAGGCCGGTATGAAGTGACGGTCCAAAAGCCGGGGTTCCGGCCCATACGGCGGTCGGGCATCACATTGGAGGTCGACCAGGCCGGCCGTGTGGACTTCGTGATGGAAGTCGGTGCGGTCACCGAGTCGGTGCTGGTAACCGCTAATGTCGCGGCGGTGGACACCCAGTCCGCAACGTTGAAAGAGGTGGTGGATGAACGCCGCATCCGGGAACTGCCGCTGAACGGACGCGACGCCACTCAACTCGTTTTGCTGCTGCCGGGCGTATACGGCACCACGCGGGACAACAGCGGCCTTCGGCAGGCGGGTTCAGGCCGGGGAATCGTGCAGGCTGGCGTCGCTTCGAACGGAGCGCGGGGCAACATGGTTAACTACATGCTCGACGGAACCACGCACAATGACACGTACACCAACGTGGCGCTGGCGTTTCCCAATCCCGATGCGCTGCAGGAGTTCAGCGTTCAAACCAACAATTTCAGCGCGGAATCGGGCCGTTCCGCGGGAGCCGTGGTTACAGCGGTCACGAAGTCGGGCACGAATTCCCTCCACGGGTCTCTCTTCGAGTTCCTCCGCAACGGAGCCGTCAACGCGCGCAACTTTTTTGCGCCCACGCCCGACGGGTTGAAGCGCCACCAGTTCGGCGGTACGTTGGGGGGGCCCATCTGGCGGGACCACACGTTCTTCTTCGTTTCCCATCAGGAGACCCGGCAGCGGTCGAGGCCGGGCGATTCGAGCACGACCGTCTTGACGGAGGCCCAGCGGAGCGGAGATTTTTCAGCGTTCTCGGGGACGATAACCGATCCGTCCAATAGCCAGCCGTTTCCAGGAAAGCAAATCCCGCTCAGCCGGATGAACTCGCTCACGAAGACCATCCTCGACAAACTGATTCCGCTGCCGACCGAGGCCAGAACCGGGCTGCTGCGTTACTCCGTCCCCAACAGCAGCGATCTGCGGCAGACGGTTTTCAAAGTCGATCACCAGGTGCGCTCGAACGACACGCTGTCCGGACGGTACCTGTATAACTACTATTTCGAGCCTGCGAACGATACTCCGCTGGTGTTTGCCACGAAAGGCACTCGGGCCACGCCGAATCACAATATGGAGATCAGCGAGACGCATATCTTCGGCCCCGCTCTGATCAATCAGGCGCAATTCTCATTTACCCGGCGGGAAGATGTCGGCAAGCCGGTTTGGAAGATCGGATACGCCGATCTCGGTATGCGGAACGTTGTCACCAACACGCCCACCAAGGACTTCAATCTGAGCGTCACCGGTGCATTCAGCGCGTCCGTGACCGAAGCCATCGTGACGAAACCGAATGCATACACAATTGCCGACACGCTGCGGTTCACCAGTGGACGCCATGAGATGAGCATGGGATTCGAGTACCGCAAGCAGAGCCTGGACAAGAATTTCCGATGGCTCCTCGACCCGGCGATGTCGTTCGACGGAAGCATTACAGGCTTCGGCGTGGCGGATTTCTTCATAGGGAAGCCGTCGCTTCTGGACCAGTTGGCTTACGGTGAGGTGGGCAAGCAGAACTTTCCGGCCTACATCGCCTTTTTTCAGAACAACATTAAGGTGACGCCTAAGCTGACGGTCAACCTCGGAGTCCGGTACGAGCCATCGATTCCCTACAGGGACGTGGGAGACCGCGTCAGCGTGTTCCGTCCGGGAGCTAAGAGCCAGGTGTTCCCCAACGCTCCCACGGGTCTGTTGTACGTTGGCGACTCCGGCGTGCCGGAGCGCGGGACGAAATCGGATCTGAACAATCTTGCGCCGAGGGTCGGCTTCGCGTGGGCAGCGGCGAAGCGAACCAGCATCCGTGGCGCCTACGGGATTTTCTACGACTCGTCGCCGATGAGCGCGATCACCAACGTGTTTCAGGGAGTGGCGCCGTTTGGAACGCGGATTCGGGTACGGCCGCCGGTCGGCCCGTTTGACGATCCGTTTCTGGGCAACAACCCGTTCCCGCTGCCGTTTCCTCCCCCGAAGACAATCACATTTCCGCTGGGTGTGACGGCGGCAACCTGGCCGGAGCAATACAAGGCCGGTTACCTCCAGAGTTGGCACTTTACCATCGAGCGCGAGGTTTTCCCGGACTGGCTGGTCCGTATCGCGTACGCCGGGTCGAAAGGGACTAAGCTGCTCACCGGGCTGGAGCTGAATCCCCCGATTTACATTCCTGGACAATCCACAGCCTTGAACTTCAGCCAGCGGCGACCGTACGGGCCCGCGCTCGACACCATCCGGCTGGTGAACAGCGACGGGAGCTCCAGCTACAACTCGCTGCAGCTCACCGTCGACAAGCGGTTCAGCAAGGGCCTGACGTTCCAGGCAAACTACACGTGGGCGAAGTCGATCGACTTCGGCTCGGGGGGCGGGACCCAGTGGCCCAGTTTGACCCCGGGCTACTATGGATATGATCGCGGGCTTTCCGATTTTCATCACGAGCACCGCTTCGTCACCTCCGGTTTGTGGGAGCTCCCGGCGCTCGCGGGAAAACCGCAGCTTGCTAAATGGGTGTTGGGCGGGTGGCAAACCAGTGGGTCGCTCATCCTGCAGTCCGCAGCCGCGTTTTCCGTCCAGGCGGGCCGGGAGAACTCGCTGACTGGCTTTGGAAACAGAGCCAGCCTGGTGGGCGATCCGAGCCGGAGCGCCCGCTCCGATCCCAACCGGGACCCGGTGTTCGAATGGTTCAATACGAGGGCGTTTGGGCACGCGGCTACTGGAACGTACGGGAATTCCGGCCGCAACATCGTCTTTGGACCCGGTTTGGCAAACGTGGATCTTGCCGTGGCGAAATACTTCCCCGTTACCGAAAGCGTGAAGTTGCAGCTACGGGGGGAGTTTTTCAACTTGCTCAACCACGCGAACTTCAACGAACCCAACAGTACTCTGACGGCGGGGACATACGGGCGGATCACGTCCGCCCTGGATCCGCGGATTCTGCAGTTTGGGTTGAAAGTGCTGTTCTGAGCCAGCGCTATGAACCGGCGGATCTGGATTTGCCTTTTGCTTCCGCTGCTATTGGCGGGGGAGAAGCTGGCTCCCTCGCAGCGCGGCGTACCGGCGGAACTCGGTGGAGAAGCGCGCCTCGAGCAGCGCGGCGCATACTTGTGGCTAACCGCCCGGCTGCCCGAGCCGGGCGGGAAGGTGCTGGCGCGATCCATCGGCCGGAATCCGGTGTGGGAAAAAGACGCGATGGAGTCTCCTGAAGTTGAGGACCGGGTTCGATGGCGGATCAGATACAAGAGCTCGGCCGGTCTAGATCGGGAACTCTCTATCGAGATAAATCCATGGGGAGGCTATCGGACCGAGGAAGGCGGCCGGGTAACAAAGGACCTGGGGATTTCGCGATCGGCCGAGGTGACGGCCGATGGTTGGACCGTCGAGGCTTCAGTGCCGTTGGGGACGTTTGATCTCGATTGGAACGCGGCGTCGGTCGATTGGCGTGCGGAACGTATCCGGTCGAGGAGGGCGCTCGCGCCGGAATTCCAATGGCAGTGGCCAGCCGGTTCCGGGTTCGTCAATTTCAAGCTGACCAAGAGTGGGGCGAGCCAGCCGCCGCCGATCCGTCAAGTTGCGTTCGGGAATACGGATCCACCGCTTGAAATCGGCCGCGCGATGCGTTTGCCGCCCGTGGCCGCGGACTGGAACGACCCGGCGTGGCAGGCCGTCCCGGCCTTCGGTCTGTCTCGAAACGAGCCATATCCACGGGCGCCCAGGTACCGCACGGAGATCAAGTGGATGCACGATGGGCGGAGCTTGGCGCTGCTCGCCCGCCTCGAGGAACCGGACCCGGTGGTAGCGCGCGCGGGCGGCCGCGACAGCGCGATTACGGGCGACGACCATGTGGCGATTTACCTGGCAACGAGCGGGTCCGCCTTTCTCGAAATCGCGGTCAACTCCGTTGGCGCCATTCGGGATTCGCTTGGAATGGGGCCTCGTATCTCGCAATTGAGGACGAGTTGGAACGCCCGGATCGAAACCCAGACCAGCATCCGGCACGGGCACTGGATCGCGAGGATCGACATTCCGCTCGACCAATGCGCCACCGCGTTGGGTGAAACGGGAATTCCAAAGCAATGGCGGATCCTGCTGGCCCGCCATCGGGCGCCCAGGCCGGGCGAGGCGGGCGAATGGAGCACGCTTCCAGTAATGGACGGAGAGTCCTCCGTCCACGGGCCGGCGCGCTATAGGGCGCTCGAATTGCGCGACGAAGACGCAACCAAGGTGAAGCTTCCCGCGGCTGCGCCGCCGGCGGCAGGTGAGTTGGCTGCGCTCGATTCCAGAGTGTGGCCGCCGCTCTACCGCAGGGCCCGAGCCGTACGCACCATGGTGCAGGACTACCAGCACAAGAAGGTTGAGCAAGCCGTGCTCGCGGAACGTCTGGCGTGGGAAAAGGTTAATTCGCGCGAGGAGTGGGAGCAATTCCGCGACGAAAGGATAAGAGCGCTCAGGGAGTCGATGGGCAAGTTTCCGCCGGAGAAGCCCCCGCTACAGGCGCAAGTGACGGCGCGGCACGCGGGAGACGGCTACCGGCTCGAGAATATCGTATTCCAGGTCCGTCCCCAATACTGGATGGCTGCCAATCTCTATCTGCCGGACAAAGATTTGCCGGACAAAGCCGCGCCGCGGCGCCCGGCGATCATCATCGTGGCCAGTCAGCACTACCCGAAAATACAGGGCGAATTGCACGATATGGGAGAGATTTGGGCGCGAACGGGAACCGCGGTGCTGATCGTCGAGCGCCCGGGGTACGGCGAGCGGACCGAGACTACGCCGTGGTACCGCCAGGGGACCGGTTCGCGATTCAACTTCACCCGGCAGCTCTTTCTGGTGGGCGAGAGTTATTCGGCCTGGTCGGCCTGGGACGTGATCCGCTCGGTGGATTTCCTGTACGAGCGTCCGGAAATCGATAAGGACCGGATCATTCTGCTCGGATCGGTAGCCGGCGGCGGGGAGATCGCCGGGGTGGCGGCGGCGCTCGATCCAAGAATTGCCGCGGTAGCTCCGTACAACTACGACCAGGGCCACGTGAGGGTTCATGGAGACTCACCGGGGCAGATTGCCGGTCAATTTTCACCGTGGCTAGTGGCGGCCTCGGTCGCGCCCAGAAAGTTCATACGGGCTTTCGAATTCGGTTGGGAGGGCGCCGAAGAACCCGACTATCCGAACCTGTGGGTGGATGGGATGCTGCGCTCGCGGAAGGTGTGGGGATTCTACAATGCGGCGGATAACCTGGCGTCTACGCAGGCCTACGGTTTAATCCGGCTAAGCATGGAGCGCGTGAGCCACTGCTTCAGCATTGGGCCGCAGCAAAGGGAAGGGCTCCACCCGCTCTTCGAACGATGGTTCCACATTCCCAGTCCATCGAGTAAGGACCTGAGCATACTCCCGGATTCGGATCTCTCCACCAACCCCTTGCGGGCGGAGGCGCTCAAGCAGGAGGCCGGGCGTCGTAGACCCCATGCGGATCTCGTAAGCATCACGCCCGCCGTATCCGCCGGTTTGCAGCGGAAGTCGATGCACCGGATCGCGTTCGACATGGGGAAGGCGCAATTGGAAGCCGCGCGCAGCCGGCGCAGCGCGCTCTCTCCGAAAGAGAGGGTGGCGCAACTACGGAAGGAGCTGAAACCGATGCTCGGCGACATCGAGCCGGGGGCGCGGATGGAGAGGTTCCGTGCTCGTTCTGTGGCTGGAGCGGATGTAGAGGCGATGAGCCTGACCGCGGAGGATGGCGTCGCCGTGCCATTTCTGTTGATTCGGCCCACGGGGAGGCAAGCGGTTCCGGTCGTGGTCGCGATTGCGCAAGAAGGCAAGGAGCGCTTTCTCTCGAATCGCTCCAAGGAAATCGAAGCCCTTTTACGAAGAGGCATTGCGGTGTGCCTGCCCGACGTTCGGGCGACGGGCGAAACGGCGCCCACGGCTGAGCGGGCGGAGGGTGGAGCGTATCAAAGGATAGCGCAAACGGAGTTCGATCTCGGGAGGAACCTGCTCGGCTCGCGGCTCAAAGACTTGCGAAATGTACTTGCGTACTTGAGGTTCCGTCCGGACATCGACGGGCAAAGGGTGGCGCTTTGGGGGGATTCTTTCGCGCCGCCAAACCCGGTGAACCCGTGGCTCGACGAGCTGGAATTTGAAGGAGGACCGCAAATCCAGCACAGGGCGGAGCCGATGGGAGCGCACCTCGCTCTGCTGGCGGCGCTGTACGAGGACAGCGTGCGGGCAGTGGCAGCCAGAGGCGGCCTGGCGGGTTATCTGACGGTGCTTGAGAGCGCTTTCGCCTACATCCCGATGGAAGACGTTATTCTCGGGGTCCTCAAAGCAGGCGACGTGGTGGACATCGCCGCGGCGCTGGCCCCGCGGCCGCTGTTGATGGAGGGACTGGTGAATGGGCGGAACATTCGGGTGGAGGATAGCGTGCTGCGGCGAACGCTCGATCCCGCCCGGGCGGCATACCGGGAAGCGGGAGCCGCGGAAAGCCTGACGGTGCGGGTCGAGCCGCTGGATGTCGCCGCGTGGTTGGCAGACCGGTTGAAGTGACGCTCGTCCGGGGCGTTGCGCTGTGGGGATGTTCACTGGCGCTGTCCGCGGCCGCGGAACGAGAGTACGCCGGATCGAAGTCATGTGCGCCGTGCCACGCCGCGCAGTATAAAGGTTTTCAACAAACCCCGATGGGGCGGTCGCTCGCCGCCCTCACACCAAGCGTCGCGCCGGAGTTTAGTAAACCGGTGCAGTTTCTCCATCCGAAGACAGGCAGGCACTACCGCATATTTCGCAAGCCAGGCGAATTCCTGATCGAAGAGTCGTTTGTGGACAACGACCGGCGCGTGGTCTACTCCGATCCGCGGCGAGTCGGTTATGCGATCGGGTCGGGAAACCACGCGCGGTCGTACCTGGTGGAACGGCCGGGACGGCTGTACCAGGCGCCGGTCGCATTCTTCAAACAGGCCGGTCGCTGGGATATGTCGCCCGGATACGACACGGACGACTATGTAGGATTCACGCGGCGGGTCACGGCGAATTGCCTGTTCTGTCACGCCGGACGCGTGAACGCACGGAACCAGGCCGGCGATATATTTCAGACGCCTGGTCCTTTCGCCGAAACGCCCATCGGCTGCGAGCGATGTCACGGCCCTGGTAAGCGGCACTCGGCGCAGCCTGGCGGAGCCATCGTGAATCCGGCCAAGCTCTCGCCAGACCTAAGGGATCAGGTCTGCGAGCAGTGTCACCTCTTCGGGGCGGCGCGGGTGGCGCAACCCGGCAAATCGCCGGCGGACTACCGGCCCGGGGAACCACTGGGCGCGTACGTCGCGATCTATGCCTACGACGCGGCCGCTCAAGAGCCAACCCTCACAGGGCATCCGCGGGAGATGAAGCAAAGCGTCTGCCGCCGGAGATCGCAAGGCAAATTGTGGTGCGGGTCGTGTCATGACGTTCACTCCACCGCGCCGGCGGCCGAAAGCGCGGCGTCGTATCGAGCGAAGTGCCTCAACTGCCACGCGCGGGACGCATGCAGCCGGAAGCCGGATTCGTCGAGCGTGGCGCATCGCGAGAACAACTGTATCGCGTGCCACATGCCGAAGCGGCCGGTCGTTGAATCGGCGCACGTGACCTTCACGGATCATCGGATCCTCCGCAACCCGAAGGCGGATTTCGGGCTGCCTCAGTCTGACGGGACGAGGCTCCGGCTGATTCTGCCGGTGGAAATGGATGACCCCGTGGTGGCGACGCGAAACCTCGGCTTCGCCTATGCGGAACTGGCGAGCTCCACTGGACGGCGGGAGCATCACCGGAAGGCTGTCGAGACGCTCCAGCCACTCGTGGGAACGTCTGCCGCCGAAGCGGTGTTCTGGCAGACTCTCGGTGAGGCGCAGCTTGCGTCCGGCGAGACCGCGCAGGCTGAGGAAGCGTTCCGGCAGGCCGTCGCTTTGGACCCGGGCTCGGCCAGTGCGAACTATAGCCTCGGGTATTTGTTTCAGCTTCGCGGGAATGCGCCGGAAGCAATTCAGGCATACAGGCGGGCGCTCAAGGCCGACCCTTATAAAGCCGAGGCCTTGGGGAATCTGGCGGCGGCCTATTCCAAGATGGGCGAGCGGGACGCGGCGGCCAAAGCATTGGACGAAGCGCTGAGACTTGAACCGGGGAACTTGAGGTGGAGGGCCGCACAATCGGCGGCCCGGATCGGCATACGGAAGTCCGGATCGGCGAAGCAGCCTCAGCGGCAATGACGGCCTGCCTGTTGAATGCGGGTCAAAGCGGATCGAGAAAATAATCGATCCTTGACAATCGAAAGCCCACGCCGGCCTTCGCCTCTCCGAAATCTTCACTTGAGTACCTATGTCGTCAAATCGTTGTTTTTTCCGGCAATATATTTTCCGGGAGTGCAGTGTGGCCCTTCATCCATGAGGGTTTGGTATGCACTCCAAAATAATTGGACTTGTGCCTCCTCTTTGGCTCCGGCTATGCCGGGTTGGCAGCCGGTGGGCAGGCGATCGCCTTTTCCGCCTGCATTCTACCGCGCAATCGGCAGGCCACAAACGACGATGGCCTGCCCCACCCCTGCCACAGTTCGATCGGCGAATTTGCAACATTTATTTCCCGACGAGCCCTCGGCGGCGGAAGCGCCTGCCCGCAAAGAACAGGCCCACCGCGGCCCCTGCGCCGAGGCCGAAGGTTCCCGGTTCCGGCACGCCCGGCGCCGCCAGCACATCAATGGTTACCTGCGTATCCAGATCGATGACGGCCAAATCGAGCGCGAACAGCCCTTCGTTCGGATCGAGCAGATCCGAAGTCACGCTGAACACCGAGGTTCCCACTGAACTTGCGAGGAAAGTGAATGACACCAGCGTGACCGACGAGTTGGTGTTCCCAGGAAACGCGAAAGCCGAAACCAGGGTATCCGGCTGCAAACCAAGGTCGGCGCCAAAGAAAGGATCGATGGCAAAGCTCTGGAACGCGATCGCCGCCGTGCTGACTGAATGATCGAGACCAAAGCCCAGGAGCTCATCGGTATTACCGGTCACGATCAGGTTGATGGTCAGCGGATCGCCCACGAACGGGGTGGCGTTTGAAGGCACGAGAGCGATAACGCCGGCCGGGGCATTCACTCCCGCTAACGTCAGTAGTAATGCTGCAAGAAGCGTCATTTTCATTGAATTATTTCCTCCGTTAGCGCTGATATTGCGCGGCGTATGAAGACCATCTGGCGAAATCGGTAAGCGTTATTCTTCCATCGCCATCAAAATCGGTCCGCCGGTCGACTGTGGCAAGAGGCTTGCCGATGGCGTTGCGCATGATCGTCTGGTCGGCCGCGTCCACGACGCCATCGTCGTTGAGGTCGCCGGCCAGCGGGTTGAAGCCCACCAGCAGCGGGTCGTGGTCGGAGGTGCGGAAGGGGCCGGCGTTAAAGTAAGCGGTCATCTGTGCCGCGGTCTTCTGCTGCGAGTGGCCGGCCGCGCCATTGCCGTCGTAGTCGGAGTTGTAGTCCAGCACGACGGGCTCATCGGCGTTGATGTGCCATTCCGAAACGCCGGTGACGAGCTTAAACAGCGGCGGGTTGGCCAAGGCGTGATCGAGCGCGCCGGATTCCGTGCTGAAGAGATAGGAATAGCCGGCCCTGTCGCCGAGCGTTCCAACCAGATCCTTGTACACAGCGTTCGGGTTTGAGGCGATGCCCGTGGGGAACACGGCGCTGCTTGGCTTGGTAAAAGCCGTGCTCGTGAGGGCGCTAATCGGGTCTTCCTTCAGATGAGCATTCAGATCGCCCACGATCAGGAAGCGCCGGTCATTGGCCGGGGTTGGATCGCCGGTGGGGTTGGTGGCCAGCCAGTCGATCAGCGCTTCCGCCATGCTGACGCGCGACAGGTTGCAGTCGTCCTGGCCGTCGTTCACGAAGGGGTCGTTGGGCGAACTGGTGCAGGCGCTGCCCTTGGACTTAAAGTGATTGGCAACGACGGTGAAGTGCTGCAGGGCCGGCTTTCCGCCCGAGAGTAGCCTGAAGGTCTGGGCGATGGCCGGACGGTTCCGCGTGGTTAGAGCGCGGCTGTCGACGGCGCTGTCGAGAACTTTGTAGACTCCCACCGCTTGTACCAGGCCCGGCTGATAGATGAACGCGCCCCGAATCGCGTCCGTGCCGACGACGCCGGTGTTGATGTAGGCCCACTTGCCCGGGTTGCCGGTGTTGAGACTGTTGCCGAAGACACCGCCGGGGTCGTTGACCATGTTCTCAATCGCCTCCGAGGTATTGTTTTCCAGTTCACTGATTGCGATCACAGCTGCATCCGCAGTCTTGAAAGCGGCGATGATCTTGTCGCGCTGGCGGGCGAATTCCGTGGCGTTATCGGCACCGCGGGCATTCGAATCCACGGTCGTGTAAGTTGTAAAGTAATTCAGCACGTTGGCGCTCATCACTTTCACACGCCCACCGACGGAAGGCGGCGTCGCCGGCCGCGGATTGTCCGAGGGTCCAAAGGTGATGGGCTGTCCCGGAACCGGCTGAATGCGGTATGCCGAGAATCCGAAACCGAGCACGGCCACGATCGGGGTGTGTGTGCCGTTCAGGTCCACATTCACGCGGTCGCCGAGGCGGATCGTGTTGGTGAAACTGAGCCCGCCTCCATCCTGGGGCCAGTTGGCGGAGGGCGCCAGGTTGCCGTAGGTGTTGTTCGTGCCGTCGTCCAGAATGATCCTCGAGCGGCTGTTGAGGTCGGTTGCGGCCAGCGCGGCGGAACCTGGCGCGGCTACCTGCGTGCCCGCCATCAGACGTGTATAGGTAACGCCGTCGCCGTAGTTCGGAACAAAAGCGAGGCTGAGTTCACCGAAGCGGCCGAGGTTGAAGTTATCCGTCACGCGAAGCTGCTGCGGGAAGCGCACCAGCATGCCTTCGAACTGCTCGAAAGAAGTAGCGGTGGCAGCCGGAAAGTTCACGTCGACCGGTGTAACCGTCCCCGTACCGCAGCCGATCTGGGCGGTAACCGTGTTGATCACAGTCTGACCGAAGGTTTCAGCTACGGCGCCCTTCAGCCGGATCTTGTTACCCGCGGCCACCGCGCCTTGCGAGCCGCCCACCGACTCGTCGATGAAGATGCCGTCGGAGGTGGCGGGGTTGCCGTCGCCTTCATCCTGAATGTAGAAACCGTTCAGCCCGCCAGTGCCCTGATAGGACCCGGTCACCGTGCCCTCGATTTCCAGAACCTGGGTGGTAAGGGCGCTGGCTGCGCCCGAACTCTGGATGACGCCGATCAGCGTTTTGGGCGCGCCGCAGGTGAACGAGGTAACCGTCAGAGCGATGTTAAAGGCGCCCGTGAGCGCCTGGTTATCGGTTACGGTGCAGCCCAGCGAGTACGCCTGATCCGTGGCGACCGCCGGGACCATGTACGAGGCGGACCATGTGTTGCCCGTGGTGTTGGGCAGGTTGAATGCCGTACTGCCGCCGATACCCGCCAGGTTGCAGGTTACGGTAGAGACGGGGTTGGTCCCGGGCACGATGGTCGCCGTCAGCGTGGTGGAGTTGCCGGCTGTCACTGGCGAGGGGTTCGCGACGCCGCTGCCCGATGGATTCACGACGCCCTGTACTACCAGAGAGATGTTGAAGCTGCTGCTGCGGGCTTCGGCATCGGAAACGGAGCAGGGCAGCGAGTAGGTTTGAGCCGCCGTGCCGTTCGGAACCGTGTAGTTGCCGGAGAAGCTGTTCGCAGTGACGGTCAAGGCGAACGAGGAACTGCCGCCTACGCCGCTCAGGTTGCAGGTGACGGCGAGACCGCTGGAGGCGGGATTCGTGCCTGGCACGATCGTGCCACTGAACGATGTCGCGTTACTCGGGAAGACCGAGGATGCTGTGCCCGATGCCGTGGGATTGGTAGGCGCAACGCCGCCGCTGACAACCAGGGCGTAGTCCTGGGAACTCGTGATGTTGACGCAAGTACCGGTAATGGTGATGTTGCTGGCGCCGCCGCTAACTGGGGTGCCGGTGATGACGCCGGATACCGAGTCGAGAACCAGATTGGCGGGCAGCGTTCCGGCAGTCACGGCGTATGCGCAGGCATTGCCGCCGGTGATCGATACCGTCTGCGAGTAGGGCGCGCCGGCGGTTCCGGACGTGAGGGTGGCAGGCGTCAGGAAGGAATTTTGCGGGGCGATCGCCACTCCCCGGAACGCCCTGTTGGCCCCCGGAGTCGCAAGGGAAGCCGCGGTCCCGTTGTTGCTGGCGTTGTACCCGGCGGTGTCCACGATCTTGACAAGGGTGTTGCCGTTGCCGATGGCGAAGAGAGTGACGGTCGTTCCCGACACGGATCCGGTGAGGCCACGCGCGGCGGTCAGCGTCACCACGTTATTCAGAGTCCAAGCGCCACTCACCTTGGAATATTTGCGGATTCCGCCACCGCTCGCGGCGGCGGAGTCGTCGGCGACGTACAGCGTGTCAACCCCGGGCTCGACCGCGCTCAGGTCGGCGAAGAAGAATCCATACGGGCTGGTCGAAGCCGCAATCTGGGTTGCGCCGGCGGAAGCGACCGGCAGTCCGGATCCGATCGAATAGATACCGGCGGGGGCGGATCCGGTGGAGTAAAAGAGTTGGCCGCCGAAGATTCCGATGACCCTTATATTGCCGGATCCGACCGCATTCAAGGCCGCGTTGTCGGCGCCGAAAACGGGGACATTCTGAATTCCTCCAGCCGCCCCTGCCATCCACAAAAGGCTGCTTCCGTCGGTTGTCGCGGCGGTCCTCGTGTTGCCGCCGGAAACCGCGGAAGCGCTAATAGCGGTTCTTGTGTCGAGCGCCCCGCTGAAATCGGCGCGGGCAATCACACGGGGCGCGGTGGCAACCGAGGACGTCGCGATGTTTAGCGTCCCCACTGCCGCCGAGTAGCCGGACATCACCAGATACTTGCCGTTCACCGAGAGACTAAAATACCCTTCACTGGTCGCGCTGCCGCTGTTTACGTAGCGCCTTTGCGGGAGGCTGTCGGCTACCGGCAGAGCAATCGTTTGAATCAGTGTGCCGGTTGGGGAGTATTCCTCCAGAAATACCGGCGCCGCATTCGCGTTGAGCGTCAACGTGTCACCGACCCGGTAAACCACAATGTTGCCAGCCGTGAAAGCCGCGGCGTTGAGCAGGCTGGCCGCAGCCAGTATACACGTCAGAACGAGCGGAAATTTCTTAAACATTCGGTTTCTTCTCCGGTTCCTTGATTCAGGACTTGCTGTCGATTGGGGCTGCCAATCTTCAAGCCTAAAACGGCACGCCGACCCGCATGATATCGAATCAATGAATAATTGACGACATTTGGCGGCAGGGGCAAATGTACGTTGAGTCGCTTAAGACTCGCTTAAGACGGAGTTTCTATTTTGGCACACCGCACGGCGGCACAACCAACCTAGTCTTGTCCAATACAAGATGAGCCTGAAGGAAAGGCTGTTTCCAATACAAGATGAGCCTGAAGGGGGAAGTTGAAGCATGCTGGGGTGTGATCATCAGGATGCGGAATGCGAAGAAGTTGAGCCAGGAGGAAATCCAGGCGTTTTT
>CAMDED010000091.1 GCA_945893365.1 Candidatus Sulfopaludibacter sp. SbA3
GGCTCCGGCTGAGTCCCGTCATCTTCCTTACGTATCGCAACAGGACTCCCCGTCCCCGTCTCCCTTCCTCCCGGTACCCCTGCTCCCGCAGCGTCCGCGTCACCCACTCGTACACTTCCCCCCGCCCTTCCCCCTCGAACACCACCTCCACGCTCGCTTCCAAAAACGCCTGGATTTCCACCTGGCTCAACTTCTTCGCATTCCGCATCCTGATGATCACACCCCAGCATGCTTCAACTTCCCCCTTCAGGCTCATCTTGTATTGGAAACAGCCTTTCCTTCAGGCTCATCTTGTATTGGACAAGACTAGGTCTCGATTTCCCCAAAATAGTAAGCTAAAATAGGAGATGCGGAAGAGTTTCCGCTGAAAGGGAGGTTCGCGGCCGAAATCCAGCGAAACAATGGATAATCCCGACATTACTCAGCGCGATAATCCCGAACAATCCCGGCCGTTCATGCTCCGTTACGGCCTTGCCGTTGTCAGCATCGGGCTCGCAACATGGGTGCGGCTTCTATTAGGCCCGGTCCTCGGCGAGCGGTCCCACATTCCATCTTTGCTCTTGGCCGTGCTGCTAACTGCCTTGTATGGAGGTGTCCGGCCCGCACTCCTGGCGGTTGCCGCTGGTGCTTTTTCCGCGAATTACTTTCTGATTGCGCCACGGGGAAGCTTCCGGGTGAGAGAGTCGGCTGAGTACCTGAGTTTGGCATTCTACCTTGCCGCGGGCGCGGGCGTTGCCGTGCTCGGAGGAGTAATGCGGGCTTTACCGCTGGGCAGTCTTCGGAAGCTCAGGCACGTACGGGAACAGCTTGCGGAAAGCGAGGAACGCTTACGCTTCACGCTGCGTGCTTCCGGGATCGGCGTTTGGAGTTGGGACGTCACGTTGGATTCAATGGAGACGGATGAAAATAATTCGGCCCTCTTCGGACTTCCAATCGGCCGGTTCCCCAAGACGCTCGATGGGTTCGTTGCGCTGTCGCACCCGGACGATCGCGAGCGCGTCCAACGGGAGTTCACCGCCGCGGTGCAACACGGCGCGGAATATAAGACGGAATTTCGCGTCCTGTGGCGCGACGGCGGCGTCCGGACTCTGGCTGTCCGCGGAGCGGTATATCGCACGGCAGCCGGACAACCCGTCAGGCTCACCGGCGTCTGCTGGGACGTGACGGAACAACGCCAAGCTGGGGAGAAATTGCAAGCCGCGGAAGAGAAATTCCGCGATTTGCTGGAAGCGGCGCCGGATGCCGTGGTCGTCGTGAATCGGGAGGGAGCGATAGTGCTGGTCAACGCACAGGCGGAGAAGCTGTTCGGATACGCGCGGGAAGAGTTGCTCGGACAGACGATCGAGATGCTGGTGCCGGAGCGCTCTCGAGGCCCGCATCCGGAATACCGCGCCGGGTTTTTCGCCGAACCGCGGGCGCGGTCCATGGGGGCTGTTCTAGAAATTTACGGGCGGCACAAGGATGGCACTGAGTTCCCGGCTGAGATTGGCCTCAGCCCGCTCCAGACCGCCGAGGGAACCCTGGTTTCCAGTTCCATTCGCGACGTCACGAATCACAAGCGCGCGGAACGCAAGTTCCGGGGGCTACTGGAAGCGGCCCCGGATGCCATGGTGGTGGTGGATCGGGGAGGGAGTATCGTCCTGGTCAATTCGCAGTGTGAAAAGCTGTTCGGATACGCGCGGGAAGAGTTGCTCGGACAGACGATCGGGATGCTGGTGCCGGAGCGCTCTCGAGGCCGGCATCCGGCATACGTCGCCGGGTTTTTCGCCGATCCGCGGGTGCGGCAGATAGGCGTTGGCGTGGAACTCTACGCCCTGCGCAAGGATGGCGCCGAGTTTCCAGTTGAGATAAGTCTCAGCCCGCTCGAGACCGAGGAGGGGATGGTAGTTTCGAGCTCCATTCGCGATATCACCGAACGGAAGCGCGGGGAACAGCAGGTCATGAATTTGAACCGGCGGCTGGAAGATGCGGCGGCGCAGGCGGAGGCCGCCAACCAGGCCAAGAGCACGTTTCTGTCGACCGTGTCTCACGAAATCCGTACTCCCATGAACGCCATTCTCGGCTACGCTCAACTGATGTCGCGGGATCCGGGCTTGGGAGCGGACGCGCAGGCGAATCTCAAGATCATCGGCCGAAGCGGAGAACATCTGCTAACCCTCATAAACGATGTTCTCGATATGTCCAGGATCGAGTCCGGCCGTATCGAGATCAACCCGGTGACATTCAACCTCCACAGGCTGCTACATGATCTCGGAGCGATGTTCCGCTTGCGCGCGGAGGCGAAGGCGCTACGATTTGAAATGCTGGTGGAGGGCGAATCCGTGCCTTACATCGCGGCGGACGAAGGCAAGGTGCGCCAAGTGCTGATCAACCTCCTGGGAAACGCGATCAAGTTCACCAAACGCGGCCGCGTCGGCCTGCATGTCGCTTTGGAGCAAAGGAGCGACGGCCGGCTATGGCTGTCGGCGCGGATTGAGGATACGGGTTCAGGCATTTCGGACGAGGAGGGGGAGAAGTTGTTCGAGCCGTTTCGTCAGACCAGGCGTGGCCTGAACGTCGAGGGGGGTACCGGCCTGGGGCTCGCCATAAGCCGCAAATACGCGCGCCTGATGGGAGGCGATGTCACAGTTACCAGCACCGTCGGCAGCGGCTCATTGTTCCGGTTCGAGATCCCGATCGAACGCGGCGACGCGGGATTTGCGGTCAGAACCAACGCTCTTCGCCGCGTCGCCGGCCTGAGCGCCGGAACGTCGATTCCCAGAATTCTGGTGGTCGACGATCAAACTGAGAACCGCGACTGGCTGATGAAACTGTTGACCGCCATTGGTTTTTCAGTACGGGGCGCGGATAGCGGCGAGGCGGCCCTCCGGAACTGGGAGGAATGGAGCCCGCATATGATCCTGATGGATGTGCACATGCCTGGCATGGACGGCTTAGAGGCCACCCGGAGAATAAAGGCGGATCCACGTGGAAAGGAAACGGTCATCGCGGTTCTGACCGCAAGCGCCCTGGATGAAGACCGTCGAGCCGCCTCCCAGAGCGGCGCCGACGATTTCTTGAGGAAGCCCTGCCTCGAGGACGAGCTTCTCGAGAAACTGCGCGTGCATCTTCACATTGCCTATGACTACGTCGATACAGGCGCCGAAGTCGAACCTTTTGGCGCGGCGGTCCCGAGGCGCGAGAGCCTCAGTCAGCTGCCCCAAGGGCTTATCGAAGAAATCCGGAATGCGATCAGGTCCGGCGACAAGGAACTTCTGGACAGTGTGATCGGCAAGGCGCGCGAGACCGGAGATACCGGCTCCGCACGCGCTTTACAGGAGCTTGCCGACAAGTACGAGTACGATGCTTTGACGCAGTTGCTGGAGGAGTCGCGGCCGCTCAAGACGCCATAGCAAAGGCCGAACGCATTTTTGATTGAGCGTAGGGAATGGTTTACGGACTTCCCGGAGAGAGCCGTAAGCTTTTCAGAGGAACGATAATGAAGACAATGGACAGCTTCGCGGCGGCTCGCGCCGGAGCAGACATCCCAGGCGCCGTGATGGTCGTGGACGATAATCCGACGAATCTGAAATTGATGGAGGAGATCCTTGGATCGCGCGGGTATAAAGTATATTCTTTTCCGAGAGGCCGCATGGCTCTGGCTGCCGCGCGCGAACAACCGCCGGACCTTTTCCTGCTGGACATCAACATGCCGGAAATGACGGGGTTCGAACTATGCAGTCAGCTGAAATCGACCGCGCTACTTTCCGAAATCCCCGTGATTTTCCTCAGCGCCATGGTTGCCCTGGAAGACAGGCTCCAAGCCTTCCGATCCGGCGGCGTCGACTATATTTCAAAGCCGTTCCAGTTCGAAGAGGTGCAGGCCCGCGTGGACGCACACGTCAGGCTGAGGCGTCTTCAATTGGCGATGGAGGCGGACAACTGCCGCCTGGAGGAGCTGGTACGGATTCAGGTAAAGAAAACCGCTGACGCGCAAATGGCGACGCTCTTTGCGATCGCCAAACTGGCCGAAACCCGGGACGATGAAACGGGCCGGCATCTGGAACGCGTCCAGACCTTTTGCGGGCTGCTGGCAGTGGGGCTGGACAATTACCCGAAGTACAAGACCGCGGCCCAAAGCGCCTGGATCAGGAACATCTTTCATTCAAGCCCCCTGCACGATATCGGGAAAGTTGCAATCCCCGATCGGATTCTCCTGAAGCCCGGACGCCTGACGCCGGAGGAGTTCGCGATCATGAAGACCCACACCGCAATAGGATCTCAGACTCTAGCTGTGGTCCAGGACAAGTATCCCGACAATGAATTCATTGCAATGGGTATCGATGCCGCCAGATCGCATCACGAGCGGTGGGATGCAACGGGCTATCCGGATGGTCTGGCTGGAGAAGAAATTCCCCTCTGCGCCCGCATCCTGGCGGTCGCGGATTCTTATGACGCAATACGAGCCAAGCGTTGTTATAAACCGGCTATCCCGCATGACGAAGCGTGCGCAATCATTCTCGAGGACAGCGGAAAACACTTCGATCCCGTTGTAATTGCCGCCTTCAGCGAACTCAAAGACGCGTTCCGGGATGTTTGGAATCGGATGGATATCGTTCCGAATGTTACCGCCGCATCGGCCAATTGAGATTTTGATGAGACGGTAAGCGAGGCGGGCCGCAGCCCCAAAAACAAGCGCCGAACTTCTGAAACGAAGGACTCCGGCCGCTTACTTGTTTTCGCGAACAATAAGCATGGGCACATCCAAATCATGCCGCACCGGATCGATCGTGTTCCCGAAAATCAGGTCTTTTAAGCGGCGGTGGCCGTGCGCCCCCATGATCACCAGGTCCGGCTTTATCTGGCGGGCGTAACGGACGATTTCCTTGCGCGGGTTGGTGGAATAGCAAATCTCCGCTTCCACGTCGATCGACTCCTTCCTCAGGGCCGCCACAATCTCATCGAGGTACTGCTGGCCCGCCTGAACCTCCGCGTCCAAAGCGAGCGGACCGTAGACCTGGCTCGTGACCCCTTCCTCCACGTGAATCAGGTAAAGCCGCGCGTTGTGCAGCCGCGCCAGTGAAACGGCGTGCGCGACAGCCCGCCGGTCGAGCTGCGTGTGGTCGAGCGGCACCAGAATACGGTGGTATACCGGAGCTTCGAACCCGCCCGTCGCCGGGGACGGCAACGTCACCGAAGCGCGGCCGTACCTGCGTATCCAGTGCGTGACCAGGGGCTCGAACGTGACCCACGCCAAGAGAAGAGCGATCGCCGCGCACAGAGGCAGCACGAGCGATTGCACCAGAACCCGCCATTGGCCCGCGCCCTCGATCCAATCCGCGAGAACGCCGGCTGCCAGGCGCAGGTTAAGGCCCACGATGATCGTGGCCGTCAGCCAACTGAGCGCGCGGACCCAGCCGCGGTTCGCGAAAACTCCCATCCGTTTCTTATCGTTCGTGAAATGGATGAGAGGAATCACGGCAAAGGGAAGCTGCATGCTGAGAACTACCTGGCTCAGGATCAACAGCCGGTATGTTCCCCCCTCCCCGGCCACCAGGATGGTGATTACGGCGGGCACGATCGCGATCAGCCGCGTGACCAGCCTCCGCAGCCACGGCCGGACGCGGAAATTCAGGAAGCCTTCCATGACGATCTGCCCCGCCATGGTGCCGGTAAGCGTGGACGATTGGCCCGCGCACAGCAGGGCGATGGCGAATACGGCGCTCGCGGCCGTCGTGCCGAGAAGCGGCGTCAGCATCGCATACGCCTGCTGGATTTCCGTGACTACGATCCCGCGCTTGAAGAACGTGGAGGCCGCGAGAATCAGGATGGCCGCGTTCACGAGCAGCGCCGCGTTGAGAGCCACGGCGGAATCGATCAGATTGTAGCGGCAGGCCGAGCGCTTGGACTCCACGCTGCTGCCGATGCGGCGCGTTTGCACCAGCGCCGAGTGCAGGTACAGATTGTGAGGCATCACCGTCGCGCCCAGGATGCCGATCGCAATGTACAAACTCTCGCTCGTGAGACGGGGTACCAGACCGGCGGCGACTTCCGAAAGCACCGGCCGGGCGAACGCCATCTCGATCACGAAACATCCGGCGATCACTGCGATCAGGGAGAGAATGAACGCCTCGGTCGTGCGAATACCGAAACGCTGGAACCACAGCAGGAGAATCGTATCGGCGGCCGTGATGGCAACGCCGGTGAGCATCGGAATCCCGAACAGCAGGTTCAGTCCAATGGCGGCGCCCAGCACCTCGGCAAGGTCGCACGCGATGATCGCGATCTCGCAAAGCACCCACAGAGCGTAGGTGACGTGGCGCGGATAGGTCTCGCGGCAAGCCTGCGCCAGATCGCGGCCGGCGGCGATGCCCAGCCGCGCGCTGAGGGTTTGCAGCAACACCGCCATGGCGTTCGACATCACCAGGACCCATAGCAACTGGTAGCCGAAGCGGGCTCCGCCTTCCAGATCCGTGGCCCAGTTTCCCGGGTCCATGTAGCCGACGCTAACCAGATAGGCGGGACCGGCGAAAGCGAAAACGCGTCGAAACCAGGAGGGATGCGCCGTCGCGACGGAGGAATGTACTTCGGCTAGCGATTTGCCCCGGTCCGGCGTAATCATAGTTTCAAGAATCGACTAAACTACAGTTAACATAGGACCGCGCGATCCGTCAACCGGCACGACCAGGCCGCCGAACTAGACCACGACGACGTGGATCTCGCCCGGTCCGTGAACGCCTCGAACGAGGATCTGCTCGATATCGGCGGTGCGGCTGGGTCCGGTGATCAGCACCATTGAACTGGTCTGTTCGGCGGGAAGCGGGAGAACCGAGAGAAGCTCGTCGAGACCGCTGAGAATGCGCTCGCGCGGCACGATGGCAATGTGCGTGGGGGGCAGCAGCGAGATCATGCGGGCTTCCCGCCCGCTGGACAACATGACGAGCGTCCCGGTGTCGGCGAGCGCGTAGTCGGCGCTCGTGATCCCGACCGCGCAGGTCGCGCAAAGTTCCCGTAGCGCGAGGCGGTCTGTCACGCCGGTGCGGACTCCGGGAAGCGCGGTTACGCCGCATTCGCGCAGAAACGGAGCGTTCGACGCCACCGCGTCGCGCCCGTTGACGACGGAAGCGGTGTAGGCAGCGGCCTCGGCCAGCGTCGCGGCGAGAAACGTTTTGCCTGCCAGCGCTTCCACCTTCGCGAGCATGCAGGCGACTCTGGACTCCACGTCGGTCTGAGGGACGCAAATGCGCGCCGGCGGAAGCGGCGGAGGCGGCTGCCCTTTCGTGCGCCCAAGCGCCCTGCGAACCTTATCGAGAATCAGTTCGCGGGACACGCGTCCTCCACTGTTGGCGAAAGCTTTGTTGCGGCGGCGCGGGGAGATCGCGCTGGCTGAGCCACGCTCGCACCGGCGGGATGTTCATGATCGCGGGAACCTTGCGGAGCCAACCCGATGAACTCGCCGGAGCCAACAAAGAGGCCACCCTGCCGGCCATTTCGTAAACCTTCGGATGCCGCATGATCCAGGCAAAGGCGCGAAACGCCATGCGTTCCATTCCACCTTCGCCCGAGCGCTCTTTAGCGGCCGTGATATCCGCGCGCAGCTCGAGCAGGATCTTTGGAATATCGATCTTGACGGGGCAAACCTCCGCGCACGCCCCGCATAGGCTCGATGCGAAGGGCAGACCGGGTTCATGGTTCAGTCCCATGAACTGAGGCGTGATGATAGCGCCGATCGGACCCGAGTAAACCCACGGGAAACTATGGCCGCCGATCTTCCGGTACACCGGACAATGGTTGAGGCACGCGCCGCAGCGGATGCAGTAAAGCGACTCGCGCTTTCCAGGATCTTGCAGAAGCTTCGTACGCCCGTTATCGAGAAGAACCAGATAGAATTCGCCCGGACCGTCGATTTCCTCGCCCCGGCGCGGACCGGAAAGAAACGAAGTGTACACGGTAAGCGGCTGGCCGGTTGCGCTGCGCCCGAGGAGCTTCAGAAAAACAGCCAAATCCCGCGCGCGCGGGATGAGCTTCTCGATGCCGGCGACCGCGATGTGAATTTTCGGCGCCGAGGTCGAGAGCCTTGCGTTGCCTTCGTTCTCGACGAGCACCACCGCGCCCGAATCGGCGATCAGGAAA
The DNA here is from genome assembly GCA_945893365.1 of Candidatus Sulfopaludibacter sp. SbA3. Classification (GTDB taxonomy): domain Bacteria; phylum Acidobacteriota; class Terriglobia; order Bryobacterales; family Bryobacteraceae; genus SYKU01. Next base: position 8,113 of record CAMDED010000091.1, read on the forward strand.
TTCGCCCCGCTGATGCCGATATCGGCGGCAAGGAATTTTTCCCGCAACACCCGCCGGGCGATCATGGTCTGCTTCTCGATGACCGTTTCGTTCGGTACGCCGAGCTTCTCTTCGAACAGATCAGCCACCTGGTAGCGGGTCTTGTGCAGCGCCGGCGCGACGATGTGGTACGGGCGCTCGTGCGCCAGTTGAAGGATGTACTCTCCGAGATCGGTTTCGACGGCTTCGAGGTTATGATGTTCGAGGCGCTCGTTGAGATCGATTTCCTCGGTCGTCATCGATTTCGACTTTACGATGAGCCGTGCGCCGCGTTCTTTCGCGAGCTTCAGAACGAAATCCGACACCTCGGCGGCGTCACTGCAGAAGACCACTTTGCCGCCGTGCGCGACGACGTTCGATTCGAGCTGTTCGAGGTAGTGATCGAGATTATCGATCGTGTGCTTTTTGAGCGCCTTCGCGCAGTCGCGAAGCTCCTGATACTCGGGAAGGTTGTCTCCTTCAAGCGCGTGCTTGCGCTTGTCCATGAGGCGCGCCGTCGCGGTGTAAATGGCGAGTTGGAGCCGCTCGTCGCCGAGAGTTTGATTTATTTTTTCGTCAAAGACAACGGACATAGGCCATCTCAACGGTTGGCGAGGACTTCCGCCAGATGCATCGTGCGAACCGGCAGACCGGCGCGCGACAGTGCGCCCTGGAGTTGCATCAGACAACTGGAGTCGATCGAAACGACCGTGCGGGCGCCGGTGCGGACGATGGAGTCGATCTTCGACCGCGCCATGCCGCCCGACACCTCGGCGAACTTGACGGAGAACGTGCCGCCGAAACCGCAGCATTCCTCGGCGGCGTCCATTTCGCGGAGTTCAAGGCCGCGCACGCGGCTGAGCAGGCGCCGCGGACCCTCTTTGATTTTCAGCTCGCGAAGCGCGTGGCAACTGTCGTGGTAAGTGACCACGTCATCGAGACGCGCACCGACGTCTTCGACTTTCGCGACCTCGATCAGGAACCGGGAGAACTCGTGGACCCTGGCTTCGAGCGCCCGGACGCGCGCCAGATTCGCGGCGTCGTTTGCGAACATTTCCGCAAAGTGGTGCGTGATCATCGAAGTGCAGGAGCCGGAGGGCACAATTACATGCTCGGATTTGGCAAATACGTCCAGGAAGTGCAGCGCCACCTGCCGGGCATCCTCGCGATAACCGCTGTTGAATGCAGGTTGACCGCAACAGGTTTGGGCCTCGGGAAAGTCGATATCGAAGCCCGCGCGCTCAACGACGTCCGCCATGGCGAGGCCCACTTTTGGAAAGATCTGGTCGACGACGCAGGTCACGAAGAGGGAAACCCGTTTGGCCATAGGACGATCTTCCAGTGTACACGCACGCCGGTGCGCGTAAAGGCGGGTGGTGCGCCAAATCCGCGATGAGCCATTCCGGGGACGTAGCGGCATGGTACCCTCTGCGATATCGTTTAGGTTGACACTGTGATATCACTTGTGTCACACTCCCTGTAGGGAGATGAGCATATGTCCAAACGTATCGTTTTCACTTTTGATGAGGCGAGCCTGGAGAACCTTGAGCAAGTCAAGGAACAAGGACGATTCACGTCGCTTGGGACAGCCGTCAGGGAGTCGATTCAGATAAATCAACTTTTGCATGACCAGGCGTCGGAGGGATTCTCGGAAGTGGTCGTACGGAATCCAAAAACCAAGCAGGAGAAGACGCTCGCGATTCAGTCTCTCAAGAGGTCCATTGGTTCATAAATGGCCGATTCGAACAAGCCCGCGAGCGACCCTCAGGACGGGAACGTACGAGGAGACGAGCCTGTTGACGTTTTCGTCGACCCCGCGGAACGCCCGCACGCCAGCGGGCGGCGCGACCCGGCGGTAGACCGGGCCATCATTGCGAAAGGATTGATCTGGATGATGGCCGTCGGGATTGTTCTTCATTACGCGGCCGTAGTCGCCTTCGAGTTGTCCGGAAAGCACGACTCCGTCAAGAGCCTCGAGACCATATTCAACGCCTGGTTACCAGTCCTATCCGGACTGGTCGGAGCCGCCGTGACGTACTATTTCACTCGCGAAAAATGACGTCCGCTACCTTTTAGCGGACTTCCTGCCGCCGTCCCTTTCCGCGCTGCTACTATATTCCTTATGCCTGATCAAGATCGCCAATTTGGATTCCACACACGTTCCCTGCACGCGGGACAGCGGCCCGATTCCGCCACCAACGCCCGCGCCGTCCCCATCTACCAGACCACGTCGTACACTTTCGACGACACCGCGCACGCCGCGGCCCTCTTCGGACTTCAGCGCTTTGGAAACATCTATACGCGCATCATGAACCCGACGACGGCCGTCTTCGAGGAGCGCATGGCCGCGCTTGAGGGTGGGGTGGGCGCGCTTGCCACCTCGAGCGGACAGGCCGCGCAGTTTCTCGCCGTGACGAACATCGCCGAGTCGGGCGACGAAATCGTCGCCGCCACCACCCTCTACGGAGGCACCTACACGCAGTTCGACGTCAGCTTCCGCAAGCTTGGAATCAACACCACGTTCGTCGAACCGGACGATCCGGAAAACTTCCGCCGCGCGATCACCCCGAAGACTAAACTGCTCTACGCGGAGACCATCGCGAACCCGCGTATGAACGTCATCGACATCGCGGCGATCGCAAAGATCGCGCATGAGGCCAACCTCCCGCTGATTATCGACAACACCTTCGCTTCGCCCTTCCTTTGCCGCCCCATCGAGCACGGTGCGGATGTTGTGGTCCACTCCGCCACGAAGTTCATCGGAGGGCACGGCACGAGCATCGGCGGCGTCATCGTCGATTCTGGAAGGTTCCCCTGGGCCTCTGGCAACTTTCCGCAGATGAACGAGCCGAGCCGCGGTTACCACGGACTGAAGTTTTCAGAGACGTTCGGCAACATCGCCTACATTATCAAGGCGCGCGTTGAAGGCCTGCGCGATTACGGACCTTGCATGGCTCCGCTCAACTCGTTCCTTTTTCTGCAGGGGCTCGAAACGCTCGGCCTTCGAATGGAACGCCACTCTTCGAATGCGCTCTCGACGGCGAAGTTCATGGCGGCCCACCCGTCCGTAACGTGGGTCAATCATCCGGGTCTCGAGTCGAGCCCTTATTACGCGATGGCGAAGCGTTATCTTCCGAAAGGTGCGGGCGCAGTCTTCACGTTCGGCATCAAGGGCGGCATGGAAGCGGGCAAGCGCTTCATCGAAGCCCTGGAGCTTTTCTCGCATCTGGCGAACGTGGGCGACGCGAAGAGCCTTGTCATCCATCCGGCCAGCACCACGCACAGCCAGCTCAGCGAGGCCGAACAGAGGGCCGGCGGGACCACCCCCGACATGGTCCGCCTCTCGGTGGGCATCGAGGACATCGAAGACATCCTGTGGGATCTGGGCCAGGCGCTCGAGAAATCTCAGGCGGTATGACGACCGGCATGAGGGCTTGCTTGCCGCCCGGCGGCCCTCTCGACACTCTGGCCCGATAGCGAATCCAAAAGGAACGCCGCGCGCTACGTGCGCCGCTTCTCTTCGGTTCGAGACTTGCGGACGGACTCCAGCTTCTTCCGTTCCTGCTCGGTTACCTTGCAGCGTACCGCGTTTCCTCGGGAAGGCATGACCCGTTAACACCTAGCCGGGCACGGATGTACAGCTATTTAGAGAACCATGATCTGGAAGGGAGCCGTTGGCGCTTGCGGAGGACGCGCACCTTACCCGGAATCAGCACTGCAACAAATTGTAGTGGCGGAGGAAGAGGGATTCGAACCCCCGGACGAGTTTCCCCGTCAACGGTTTTCAAGACCGCCGGTATCAACCACTCACCCATTCCTCCGCTTCCTATCCTACCTGATCTCATTGCGTTGACGGTAGTGCCGCAGGCTTGCTTCGCGCAGCCGTCAGGCCCTTTCGCCGGCCGGTCCTGGCGCCTAACGAGCAACGCAAGAGAGACTCAACCTCAGCCGGATAGCCATGCCGTCTGCCCCGGCCCTTCCGGACATGATAGAGTTTCGAGCTTGGAGAGTATTTCGTGACTATTATCGATACGCACGCGCATATTTATTCGCCGGACGAGAAAAAGTACCCGCCCATCGAGAAGCCGTACCGTCCTCCCGCCGGGAAAGGCTCGCTTGAACGCTTGCGCCAGGAGAGCGCCGCAAACGGCGTCGAGGCCGTTTGCGCGATTCAGACAAGTACGTTTTATGCTTTCGACAACCGTTACATTTGCGATTCGGCGAAGGCGAATCCGAAATGGGTAGCGGGCGTCTGCACGCTCAATCCGGACGACCCGAAAAGCCCGGCGCTGCTCGCCCAATTCGTTCGAGAGTACGGTTTGCGAGGCATGCGGAGCATTCCGGCGCGCAACGGCGCGTTGAATCACGATGGAGTCCGGACGCTTTGGAAGACTGCGCTTGACCGGAACATTGTCGTCAACGCTCTTACCGGCCGCGAGAAGGAAGCCGAGTTGACCGCGCTTCTGAATACGTTTCCGAAGCTCAACGTGGTGCTCGATCACTGCATGAATCTGAAGGCCGGACCGGATCTGGGCGCGACTCTTGCCGCCGTGCTGCGTCTCTCGCGCCACAAGAATCTGCACGCGAAGCTTACCTTCGTTCCCACGGGCAGCGAAAGCGGCTATCCGTGCCGCGACATGCACGAGTCCTGCATGAAGGTCGTGGAGGCCTTTGGCGCGGACCGCTGCGTGTGGGGCAGCGATTTTCCGGCCGAGAGGTGGACGCCCAAGGTGAGCTACGCCGAGCATCTGCGTATCTTCACGCACGATCTGCCGTTGCGGGAAGCCGCGCGCACGGCGATTCTGGGCGGGACGGCGAAACGGCTATGGTTCAACCGGGAATGAAATGAGTTCGCGCAACGGTCCCCGGCGTGTCGTCTGCCTCACGGAAGAGACAACCGAGACGCTCTACTTGTTGGGCGAGGACGAACGCATCGTGGGCGTCTCCGGCTACACGCGCCGCCCGATAGAAGCTCGGCGGAAGGCCAAGGTCTCGGCGTTCATATCGGCCAGGATCGACAAAATCGTCGACCTCAAGCCCGGCCTCGCGATCGGATTCTCAAACCTACAGGGAAAAATTGCGCAGGACCTGATTCAGGCCGGCGTCACCAAGCAGGTGCTTGGCAGGTTTCCGATTGGCGGGGTCTTCATCGGTGCTCGCCGGCAGTCGGTCCAGTCGGCTTCGCGGCGCCCAGTGGCGGTCCACAAGCCATGCAGCGTGATCTTCCGGTCCAGGTAACGATCCGTAACCGTAGCCCTTTCTCCGGAAGCTCCTTGACCGCCAACGGAGAACCTGCCGCCACGGGTGTCGCCACGCTCGGCCATGTTCCGACAGCGACGGTGCGAGCCAACGTGAGACTATCGAAGTCCCATTTGGGTGAATTGAACTTCCAGATGAGCTTTTGCAGATTCGCGCCGGTTTGCGTCGAAGCCTGCCCGGCCGCGTTCTGTCGCGAAGTAGCTCTGAATGCCACCAACCCCATTCAGCCTTTGGCTGCAACGGCAGTTTGTTACGTTCAGGGTTCTCGATGAGATATCCATTCACCGCCATCATCGCCTTGCAGCGCTCCGACCGGAGCGCCGCGATGATATTCGCCGTCCGCGCTCCCCCGGTCGTAGCCGGCGAGGATCAACCATACCGCATTGCTTCACTATTATGAAGTTGATTTGTGCACAATCCCTTAGCTTCCGCAGCGCTGGATGCCCGGCCGCGACGCGCGTGGGCGGTCAACAGCTTGTAAATCCACAGTTCGTAGGCGTAACCCAATTCCTTCGGCTTCCGGCAAGCGCAATTCCGCACCCGGGCAATCGAGTCGTCCGGCAGTTGCCGCGCATGCCTGGCCTGGGCAACTCTTCGAGCGCGGCGTCAAGACCGAACCGGAGACACTTCCGGATGCACGGCGCCACCGTGCTACGGCTGACGCGATTCCGCCTCGCGATCGCCTCGTCACTCTGGCCCGATAGCGAATCTAAAAGGAACGCCGCCCGCTGCGTGCGCCGCTTCTCTTCGCTCCGAGACACCTGCGGACGGATTCCAGCTTGTTCCGTTCCTGCTCGGTGAACTGCAGCGCACCGCGCTTCGTCGGGAAGGGCATCTGCGATCTAGTCCTCAGAGGGCCTGGAACCGGATCCGCGAGCCCATGGAAAGCAGCGCGGGCGGATCGGCTGCCGCGTCAAACAATCGCAGAGGCGTCCACCCGATGATGCGCCAGCCGCCTGGAGAAGCGGAAGGATAGACGCCGGTTTGCCCGCCGCCGATCGCCACGCTGCCAGCCGGCACCCGCGTCCGCGGCGAAGAGAGACGCGGAGTGGCGATCGAATCCGGCAGACCGCCAAGGTAGGGAAATCCCGGAGAAAAACCGAGAAAATGGACCACGTAGTCCGCCCCTGCATGGATTCGAACCACTTCCTCGCGCGTCAGGCGCGTATGCCGCGCCACATCAGCCAGATCGGGCCCGTACTCGTCGCCGTAGTGAACGGGAATCTCGACGGTTCGCTGTTCGGGGGCGGGGATCTCCTCCGTGGATTCACATAAGCGTTCGACGCCGCGATGGTCGAGCGTCAGCGGGTCGAAGACCACTAACAACGAGGCATAGGCGGGGTGGACGTTCAGAATGCCCGGCGGTCTTGCGGCTACAAGCTTGCGGGTCAGGCTATCGACCAGCCCACGGTTGGCGTCCGAGATCTCTTCCGGAATCTCCGGGCCGAAGCTCACCAGAAGCGAGCGGTCGCTTGCGGCGCGGTATCTCATCTGTCAATCATATATCGACTCGGCTCATGCGGAACGAATTCATCGACATTTCACGCACCATCTCGCCCGGTGCGCTCGTCTATCCGGGCGATCCGCCCATTCTTGCGCACTCTTTCTGCACCATTGGACCGGATTGCCCCTACAATCTGACGCAGCTTGGCTGGACCACGCACATCCTGACGCATATCGACGCTCCGCGTCATTTTCTCGCAAACGGCCCTTCGCTCGACGATCTTCCGCTCCGGCGTTTCATGGGGATGTCGCGTGTCATCGAGGTGGAGGGCGACGCCGTGCTTCCCCAGCACATTCCGCCGGGAGTTGAAGGCATGAATCTGCTGTTCAAGACGCGCAATTCGGAGCGATGGAACCCTCACGAATTCGACGCCTCGCATGTCTACATCAGCCGCGAGGCCGCGGAGACGATGGTTGAAAGCCGCGTCAATCTCGCCGGCATCGACTATCTCAGCGTCGACCGCGCAGCGGACGCCGAATACCCGGCGCACCACTCCCTCCTGGGAGGGAACGTACTGATTCTAGAAGGAATAGACCTCTCCCATGTAGAGCCGGGCGCGTACCATCTGTTGGCGCTTCCGCTCCGGATCGAGCGGGGGGACGGCTCGCCCGTGCGCGCAGTGTTGTTGCCGGGGCGCTCTTGACAAACAAGTGGAGTTATGTCTACATATGTAGATATGAAATCCACAAAACGCAACCGCCGTCCCTCGGAGCAGGCCTTGCAGGTAGCCGCATGCCTCTTGGCCGATCCGGATGGGTGGCACTATGGCTATAGTCTCAGTCAGCGGACAGGTCTCCCTTCGGGTACCTTGTACCCCATTCTCATGCGCCTCGCCGGGAACGGATTGATGGAGACGAGATGGGAGGATCCCGAACGTGCGGGCCGGCCGCCCCGGCATCTCTATCGCCTCTCGGGTCGAGGCGCCAAATGGGCGCGGGAGGCAATGAAGGCCCCGGCATCGCTCGCGCCGGCGCTGCGTGCGCCGCTGGAGAGTGCGCGATGAATACCACCGCGCGGCCGCGGTTCTTGTCCGCCCTGTTATTTCGAATTTCGGAGCTGATCGCTCCACCTGGAAGTCAAGCTTGGATCGCGGCGATGCGCGCCGAATCCCAGGTCGTCTCCCCAGGTTCTTCGCAATTACGGTGGGCCGTTGGCGGGGTGATTACAGCGGTCCGGGCCAACCTCGTTGAGGGCGGTGGATGGCTCTTTGTCTCCGCGTTGTCGCTGGGCGTCGCGGTCTCCTACGTCGACCTCCGGAGCGTGTCCCGCTTGGCCCTTCAAGTTCTTCTCTTGGCCTCCGCGTTCTCGATCGGTCTATGGGGCCCGAGCCGGGCGATGATAGCCGTTCCCGCCCTGATCGCCGGTCGAGCGCTTCTGGTTGTCGCCCTCGGGTTCCCGGAACCGTACTCCCATGACCAGATGGACGTGTTGTACTGCGCGGCCCCGGCCGGCGTTGGCATGTGTACCGGTTTGGCCCTTAGATCGCTGCTCCGACGGCTTCAAAGCCGCGAGTGAGCTCCAGTTGCCCGGTTCCCTCCGTGCTGCGGGGCGCATTTTGACCGGAACAATGGCTGCCAACTGCGCAGCATGACGGAACGCGCTACAACATGGGAGCACCTGGAGCGGAACGGGCGAATGGGCGAGCAGCAGAGGAGGAGGCGGATCGGCTGACGCAGATGGGGAGAGCGTTGCGGGAGTTGGGAATAGGATGGATCGGGGCGCTGTCTCCGCAAGCGAAAGGGCGGGTGGAAAGAAGCTTCGAAACCGATCAGACCGGTTGGTGAAGTTGGTACGGCTGGCCAAAGTTAACACGATGCGGGCAGCCAACGATTACCTGGAGAAAGAATATTGGCCGGAATGGAACAGCCGCTTCGCTCGGCCGCTATCGAGCGTAACCGATCTGCATCGGCCGCTGAACGGGGAACTGGATTTGGCATCGGCTCTGAGCCATGTGGAGCAGCGTAGGATTGGAAACGACCATATAATCTCGTTTGCCGGCCGGCGTTATCAAATCTCCGGCGCGCATCTACAGACGGGAATGAAAGGTCGGAATCTGCGGGTGGAGTTGAGGCTGGATGGAAGCTTGCATGGCCGCTACGAGGGAAGCTATGTCGATATCGCCGAATGCGGCGCCAACATGCCGGGCGCCGCGTCGAAAACGGCCAAGCCCGCGCCACGCAAGGATCACAATGCCGGCGGCAAGAGCAAGGACGGCGGCTGGTGGGTCTGCCAAGTCCGCCTCTGTGGCAGGCGGCCGAGGAAGCGCCTTCGGCGCGCATCGCCTTTATGGCCCAAGGCCTCCGCTCGGGACTTCACCAAAGAATGGGCTGGAAAGCCCCTCGGAGAGCCGAAGCCAGTCCCAGGGGCTTGCCGATTCTTCGGAGCCAGTCCGTCGCATCGGCCTTGGGCGCTTCACCCGGCGCGACCCCGGCTCAGCGCCCTGACTATACCACGGGAGTCCCACCCGGCCTCCCAAGACCGGAACTTTTCTACTTTGCCGACAACCGTCCACTTTGCCTTGACTCAGGAAAGCAGAAAGCGCAGGGGGATGAGCCGCACGGCTCGCTGGGGCGTTAAGAACGAGGTACGAACGGAGGAGTATAGGCCGGACCCGCGTCGGACGAACCTTGGTAGCGGTACTCACCGGGCGAGAGCGTCATCGGCGGCGTCCTCGATCCGGGCGAACGCGGCCTTGCGGCCGTGGCGCGGCCTGTGTGCAAAACGAATACACGCCAACAAGGCACGGAATTCGCGATGGTGCAATCGCGCCCGATCTTCTTGCTGTGTGGTTCTTCCCGGACCGGCAGAAGTAATCCAGGCCGTCTCGGAGCTTCATAACGGCCTCCAACACGACAACCACCGGAAACGTCTACAGCTTGGGAGTCGCCTTGAAGTGGGGCATGAGCAACAGTTTTTTAAAAAGCGCACGTTCGGGACTTGAGACACACACAAGTCTAAAATGGTCTTCGAAGGTCCATATTTGTTGTGTTTTGAATGGTGAGCCGGGCGGGACTCGAACCTGGGCTCCCCGTTGAAAACACGTAAGTTATTGATTCTACAATCCGCACATTTCGCTGTTTAAGCCTGTTCCCCGGTTTGGGCACACGTATTACACACGTGGGGATAGCGAAATTTTGAACGATTCAGGGGTTAGCCGGCGCCTTTAGACCGCCGGTAATGTCTTTGGACGTTCTTGCGTCTCCGAGGGCTCCTAGTGCGTTATAGAGCCCCAAACGGCAGTCTGAACTCCCCACTTGTCACCTGCTCATTCGTGAGCCGGAGAATCGGGATGTCTCGGACGCTCGTGAACCACTCGTCACGCTTCCTGTCCTTCTCCGGGTCGTGGCAGGGGCCGTCGATTTCAATGATGAGATTCTGCTCGGGCAGGTAGAAGTCAACGATGCGGTAGTAGGGGGAGTAGAAGCCCTGCTGGAACCGATAGGTTATGCCTCGCGATGCGAGGTGGCAGCAGAACGCGTGCTCGGCCGGCGTAGTCTGCTTCTTGAGCTGCGCCTTGTAAATTGAGTGCCGCGCCGCAAACGGCAATCGTCCGAACTGAACTCCTCGCACGGTTCCCACGCTTGACTTGTAGCACGGACCGTCCCCAAAATCCACGAAAAGATTACCGAACGCATTAGAGTTTCGACAGGGCAGCTTGCGAAAGACATTAGGCGAACAATAGACGAACGTTGTGATATTCTGGCGTCGTGGCAGAACTAAAATCGTGCGAGGTGTCGTACCGGGATTCGGATGGAGTGAGACACTCCGTTGAGGTGACGGCGCAGAGTCTTTCGAGGCCGCGGCGCTCGGCTCGAAAGCTCTCAAGGTCTGGTCGCTGCATCACGTGAGCCTTGAAGTGAAGGTGAAGAATCCCGAAGTGACGAAGCGGGTTTCAGGAGCGGCGCTTGCGGCCTGGCTTTCACGGCCAGGGAAAACTCCGGCAGAGCAGGCGTTGAAGACTCGGCTTGACGAGGTCATGCGGGGCGGGTCTTGACCTCTTCTCGACCGCCTTGAACCCTGCCGATCAAGACCTAATCTGCTGGCTGGGTTAAAATGGCTTCCATCATGGACGATTTGACTGGCCGGGTTGTCACTGGGGTTGTGACGTTTGTTGCCGCCTACACGCTCAATCAGCTCGAAAAAAAGCCGCGAGTGGTCTGGTGGCACTCACACAACTTCTTATTCACACTTCCAAGTCAACAGAACGCCGAAGGCGTACAAATTCCCGCATTCCAGATCCTCACGAATAGCATAACTATCCAAAACATGGGAAGAAAAACAGCGTCCTTTGTAGAAATAATCCACAAGAGCCGCCCAGACTTCTTCATGCTTCAGCCTGCTCTTAACTACAGCGAAAGCTATACTCCAACGGAGGGACACGTCATCCGCATTGAATCCCTGGGACCGAAAGAATTTTTTGGCCTAGAACTCCTGAGCCATGTCAGAGTCCCAGAACTGTTGTCCATAAGATTCGACAACGGTCACGCAAGGTTGATCAACACGAGAAACTTTCAAGAATATCCACCCTACGTCATAAAAATCCTCCTGTTCCTCGTACTTGCAGGAATCGGAGCATGTGGGTTTGGGATTGTATGGCTCGGACAGTTCATTCAAAAGCTCGTCGCAGTCGCCGCCAAATAAAACCTCTCCCGCGATAGTTTCAAGATACAGCCCCCTCTCTTTTACTCCTGAACAGACTGGGACAACGTGGAGCGACGGCGCGGTCGTTCACGGAGAATCCACCTTCGCGGGTTTATGGCAGGCGCAAGGCGGTGATGAAGAAACCTCGTGGGCCGAGACCACTTTCTCGAAAAGGCCTCTGACATCGTCGTACCCGTGGAATCCTGCCCAAGCCAACGCGACAATCGTAAAGATGAAGTGGTAGAAGTTCCACTTCGTCTTAAAAAGGAAATGTTCGAAATTGAATCCGGGTTTGCGCCGGGGAGCGCAATTGGACCGAGAATAGCGATGAGTAGACACAAATCTCCTTCCCGGCTGAAAGAGATTCGTGAATCAAAAAACGTTCTTAATCTTCAGTCAGTGCCCCAGCCGGAGGGCAACGACACGAGCCAAAGGCTTTTACAACTCTCAAAGGGTTTCCCTACTTTACAACTCTCAAGTGTCTCCCTATACGATGGGAGAAAACGTCTGCTTCTTATTTTCTATATGCGATTCTTCCTGCTGCGTCTCAAAATTTGGTACCGTACATCGATACCGCTTCAAGGATAACACAAAAAACGCGCGCCGCCCGAGATTGTTTTCAAGACGGAATCCCGCCGTCTCCCTATGCGCTGTACTTCGCCTCGATGTACCAGCCGGCCGTTGTATGATTCGCGGGGAACCTATACAAGCTTGAGGGATTCCCGCTGACGACGACCTTTCCCTGAACGGCGTGAAGGACGACAGCACGTTCCTTGTGCTCTGCATCGATTCGTTTCGTCTCGGTAGGCTTTGGTTGAGACCGCCGAATCGCAGAATTAGCTGGTCTGCAATTTGCCTTCTGGCTTCTCTTTGATGCGAGCTCCCACAAGCTCGTCCACAACGGCGGCGCGCACGATTCCCTCAAACATCCGTGTCGAGGTGCTTTGCACGAGCCACGGGCTCCGGCTCACGAGATCGCGCTTCACCCGTTCGTAGAGAGCATCCTGCTCACTTTGAGGCAGGCTTTCCAGCTTGGCGTGAGCGTGGCTCCGGCGTACCTCCTCAACCTTTTTCTGAAGTTCGTCCCACTTGTGCCGGTTGGCAGCTTGGGCTTTGTTCCGACCAGCCGCCTCGATCTCGCGTTGGTTTTGCTCGTAGCCAGCCAGGGCCTGTGAGGTGTACTGCAAGATCCCACCGAATGCTTGCGGCGCGTAGTTCGTCTGAGCGGCAGCACGGTGGCTGAAATCCACAATGTACTGCGCCTGCTCGAAGCCGTGACTGGCGATGAGGCTTATGGCCTGGTTGATCTCCTTCGACTGGGGGAATACGCGACTCAGCTTATGAAAGAGCTTGTGAAAATGAACTACCAGATCGTGGGCCTGAAGCTCGACGGCTGTCCTTGCCGGTTGGGACAAAGCGACTACCCCTCCCCTCCCCTGTTGCTGGCTCGGAGAATTCCGCGCGAGGTTGGTGGCCTTGGCAAACACAACCTTGTAATCCTTTTTATCTCGCGTCTTCTCTATTGTCGCCGCGGCTACCACGCCGGTCGTCAGCGAAACGCCCTGTAGTTCTCGCATTGCTCGCTCCAGGATTCGCTTTCGCTCGTAAAGACGGCCGTACTCCTTGCCTTTGAGGCCCAAATCACCGAAGAGTTCTTTGCTCCGTCGCTCGTAGTGCCGCTTGTCGGCCATGATCAAATCAATGTGCGTATAGAGAAGCTGAGCCACTTCGCTTTCAAACTTCAGAATCGTGTCGAAGAGCACCGGCTTCGTGTGGTGGGCCAGAAGGTTTCGATTGATGAAGTCATTGAACCGGAAATAGCCAGCTTCTTTTGAGACACGGCCTTCCGTCTTCTGCCGGATTATCTTGAGTTCCGAAAGGACGTTGAATGTCTCGATCACCTCCAACGTGTCCTTGTTGGCTCCGTCGTGGTAGGCGTTCTGCCAGGTGAACGGCGCGGTGCGCAGGCGCCGGAGCGACTGGGTGACAGCTTCAATCACATTACTCCCCCACTTCTTGTTGAGAAACCGGGCGAGTCCCCGAATCGAGAAAAACGTCTGCTCGGTGGGGCGACCGGAAATCTCCCACTGTTTGACCAGGGCATAGTACGTCCGCTGGTCTTCAGTCGTGAGTTCGCCGAGGTGCGTGAAGCCGAGTTCCACGCGCGCCACTACGCGTCCCCCACCCGGCAAGGTAACCTCTCGTTGCATTATGCGAACGGCTGGCCGGTTCTTCGACTTTGCCGGCTTCCAAATCGCGGGCCACTTCTCGATGTTCAGTTCTGAACGCACGATATCATTCCGGTCTTCGTTGTTCTTGGGGCGAGCCTGCTCCCCTGCCTTTTTCGGGTCGTCGTGGCTGAGAGCCTCGTCAGTTGTACTACTTTCACCTTGAATCATTTAGGGCGTTGGATGGGTTTTTATCCAGATTACACACGGAAGCCTTGCGTGTGTATCTAAGAAAGTATCTAGATCGTATTCCGCTCCCGTGCCGCTGCCGAAAGGCCTTATGAAATAAGGCCGAAACACCTACGGGCCATCCGTTCCAGCGTTTCATCAGCACCAAGTGAGCGTTTCACTAGCACCAGCTGGGCGTTTCACTAGCACCAGGCGGAGCGTTTCATCAGCACCAAGCGAAGCATACGGATAACGGGCGCATAACTGCATAGGCTGACGACTGCGGAAAGGCGTTCACGGTTCTGCGCGTAAAGATCGCCGTGTAGAGGCGCACTCTCGGGCAGCGGAGGATCTCATCGGGGCAGGCTTCTGCTTTGAGTATAGCGAACACTGGTTCGGTAATAAAGTGTACAAAGGTATAAGTAAGACGGCAAGAGCCTTGGTGTCGCAGTGATCAAGGCTGGCTGGATTCGATATGGCAATTAATAGCCACTATGTCAATACTGTCCAGTGTTGACATACTACCCAGACTGTCCATTATGTAGCGAGTTCTTTCCGCTTCGAATTCGGCCGTCTACTTTCACCGCTTCATCGTACGCCGCCAGAAGGGGAGCACCGGTTCTTGCCGTCCGCAGGACTGCCTTGATAACAAGGCTGTCGTTGATCCGTTTGCGGTGAGGCGAAAGCCATACGGCAAGCTCTCGGATCAGCTTTTCGTCTTCGGTATGGAGATAGAAATGCAGAGCCCTGCCTCGTATCGGTTTTGGTGCGGAATTCCGAACTACAGGCAGCATTTGCCGGTCGGTGGCGTGTTTTGGAACACCAGAAGGAGGCGACATCCGTGGCGCCTTCGTGGAGGGCAGGGGTTGAGTCGATGTCCTTTGGCCCAAAACCTTCAACAAATCCGCGGTCTTGTCATTCTTGGTCATTTGTGTGGACACACTGGCCAGTGTGTATTGTATGGCCAGACTCGATACGTTTAATTCCTGACCGACATCAATGCAAGCGCCAGATGAATGACTTCTTCACGAGCAGTTGCGTCGAGAGCGGGCCAGCCGCGTCCGATTGCGTGTTGGTAGCACTCCCGCGCGCTCAATTGAATGGGCACGACGGGCACGCTGATCTGTTTTGCACTTTCGGCTACCAATCGCCCAAGGATGGTGCCCTTCCTCACTTTATTGAAAAGGACGCGAACGACGGCCTGGCTCCCCTTCGATTGAACGAATCGTACCGCCTCGTCGGCCTCCCAAACGTCGGCAGGGGAGGGGGATGTGACGACAAGAGCAACGTCGGCCGAGCGGACGGCAGCAGCAGTTGCAGGATGTTCCAGATTCGGAGGGGTATCGTAAATCAGAATGTCATACTGCCCCGATTGTTCGGCCCTCTGGCCCTTGATGTATTCAAGGGCCTTATTGCTCGTTCCCTGCGCGTCCCAGTCCTGGATGGCGACGGTTTTGCCCGCTCGTTTTAACGCTTCGTGGAGCAAAATACACACCGTGCTCTTGCCCACTCCGCCCTTCTTCGCCAGTACCGTGATTATCATTGGAAGCTATTGATAATATGATACTTACTATGGGAAGAATGTCCACAGTGCATACTGTGGACATGTTTCGGAAAAAGACTACGTCCTCGAGCGGGGGAGTGGCGCTGGTCACTACTCCTCCGTGCGTCTTATCGTGGCAGATCGACTAACGGTCTCGAAAAGAGGTCTTGCACAACCCAACAAATGGCAACAGTCGATGAGTCATTTGGCCCGGAAGCGAACGTGATCAGAGTTTTCTCGCCGATTTGAAGATCCATCCGCCGCTGTTTGAGGTCGTGGTGGCGTGCGCCAGGGTCAGCCGATAGACACCGAACTCCTTTTCGATGCCGGCACCATACTGGCCGAGAGAGGTGGAGTACGGGGGCTGGCCGACCTGAACGATTACCTCCGCCGAGTCTGCGGAGTTTACTTTGACCTGCAGCTTCTTAAAGCGAACCGCACATCCCGTGGGCACTGGAATCTGGCAGGCTGTAGCGGCGAATTTCATGAACGCATTTGTTTCTTCATCCTGGGTGGCGGAGGCGTACCTGTCAGCCAACAACCGAGCGTTGTTCCTTCCCATGCGATTCGCTTCGTTATCAAACATCTGAACGACTGTTTCATAAAGCGAGACGTCAAAATCCGCGCCCTGAGTCAGCCTGAAGCCATCCAGGTAGACATTTAGGCAGTCGCGAAGTTGTGGCACTCTCGCCCACATGGGCCTGTTATATGAGTCGTCCCACCTGGCTCCGGACATTGCTGCCGACAATCCAATGATCATGGTTTCCCGCATTGCCTGTTGAAACGAGTCATCCGTCACGTCCTTGGCCACGCGTATCAATGCCCGGCCAACGGGTACTACATCCGCTGGGCACCAGTCGCGCGGAAGGTTGTCGAAGGCGTACCTTTCCTTTTGCGAGTCGAAGTTCCGACGAAGCATGTTGTGCATGGCTTGAGCGACCGCTTTCGCTCGTTGGGGCCTTACTTGAACCAGGGAAGCGAGTATGGGCGCGGCGACACCTGAGTTGGGAACGGTGGGGCGTATCCAGGGGAGGAGAGTGTCAATCGCAAGGTCCGGGTCCTGTGCCGCGATCTTCCTGAATACCTCGTCGGCCCGGTCGTTGCTTCGCGCAACGGCCGCTTGGCCGGAGTAGCGCTGCAGTATTGCTGGAACGGACGACTGGGGGTAAGGAGGTTCCCAGTATTTGTTGCCCTCCGTGATTCGCTGGATGCGCTCCACGCTTTGGCTGTCGACAGTCAGAATAATGCCGACGATCGTTGCCTTAAGGAGTCTGTCCGCTTCTTCAGGGGCGTATTCCGGTTTCGGATACTGGACGAGAACATAGCCCATGACCGCCGGCCTCGTCTCAAATCCAATCCGGATAGTCGTCGGCCGAATCTCGTTGATGCTGAATGTGCATGCTGACGTGATGTACGAGAGCGCGGCCCGAATGCTTTGGGTGGCATCGCCGTTACTGAAGGCAGCCGAGCTCTCGGCGATATCCTGCCAAATATTGGGCGCGTTTGCCAAACCTTCCACTCTGGACTTGCGGTACCCCGCGAGCTTTTCCTGGAGAAGAAGTTGGGGCGTCGTTTGGCGGATCGCCTGCATCTCCTGGCGGTATTGGTGTACGTAGTCAACGAGGCTCGGGAAGTCCCGAGCCTGAATCGCCGTCAGCGTCTTCGTGATAATGACTCTTGATGGTTGGGCAGCAGCTTTCGGCCGCTGGCCGACGATCTTCTGACCGGCCTTGGCAGTTGTGGACTGGGCCCATAGCGTCCCAGTCAGAACGACGGCAGCCGTCGCTAGAACCGTTCCACGCATCATCGTGTTCTCTCCTCTTGTCTCCGCCAGCGAAGTGCGCGCTCGCGGTTGTTTGTGCTAAAGCGGGATCACCGAGGTCGGGAGACGCAAAGCTCCTCAACGCTGGTAGTCATAATCCGTAATCTCATTCGGTGGTACTCGTAACGAGAATACGGCAACTTGGGAGGGAAGCGCAAGCCCAAAGAATGCCGTCTCTCAGGAAAGACTTCGGAAATCGCTTACGCAGTATTCGTCGGCAACGTGATCTGACGCAGGAGCAGTTCGCGGAGCTGGTCGGCGTCTCCATCGATTTTCTGAGCCTCATCGAGCGGGGGATCAGCGCACCTTCATTCGAGGTTCTGGAGAAAATTTCGGCAGCCCTCCGATTGCCGGTGATGGCGCTATTTGATTTCAGGGTGCGTGTGGAGGGTGAGCGTCCGTAGTTGAAGACTCCTTCTGGATGCCAACACTCCACGCGTCGCTAGTCGCACGAAAAAAGCCACTCCCGAGGGTAGGGGAGTGGCGTGAGGTCAGTATTCCTCCGGCAGAAGGAGGGTTGTTGCGGAACGGTCCGCTTCAGTGATAATCCAGAGCCGGGTACCGTCCGAGAGCGAGTAGGCAGAAAGGATTCGGAGGTCTGTTGTCACTGAGAGTTCGTTCTGCGCCTGATCGTGTTCATCCAGGTCGCCCCAGTCACCGCATAAGTGACGGCGCAGAAAGTTGGCGGGTCTATCTCCGGTGCGCTCCAAGGCTCCCAACGCGCCCGGAGTTGCAACGATTCTTCCGAGATGGAATCTGGGATTCATGCAGTGGCCAGAAAGCCCGCCAGTTTGGCCGTCGCCCGGTACTGCGGGATCGGCTCCAGTTCCCTAAAGGCCGACGTGAACGCGTTGGACAGGCTCCACAGCGTCCGCGGGGCGAACTCCTCATGCTGTGGATTGAAGTACAGGTCATGCACGCGCCGGTCGAGGTGGCGGGGAACCTCCAAGTCACCCTCTATGAACGCCCGGTAAATGACGAGCCGGGCGGACACATCGGTGAGTTGCTTCCCCTGCCAGCGTTCGACCCCTTCCACCATCGGTTTGAAGTTGCGCTGCATGTCATCCACCCCCACGGAGAGGGCGGCGTTGAGCGAGAAATTCTTCGTGTGTTTGGCCAGCACCGGAGAGAAGTCGCCGGAGAATGCCAGGTTCTCGCAGACAAAGACGCGATAGCCGACGGTGACGGCAAGGCGGAGACTCTTGTCGTGAGCGTTGCGGATGCCCAGCGCGAACCGCGCGCCGTGCATGCCCTGATCGAGTTCCATGACGCCAAACATCTTGGCGCCGGTTCGGTCCACAGCATATTCTTCGTGCACCACGGAAATATGTCGGAAGCCCAGAGTTTCGATGAGGGCATTCACGACTTCACAGTGCGGGATGGGTCGGTGGGTGGCCGTTCCCAGAGGGGTCGGCACTAGAACGAGTTCTTCGCGAGTGAGCTTTCCCTGTTGGGAAAGCAGTGTCAGTTCAGGCATAGCTTCTCCTTACCTTTCGTGTATTTGTGATTTGCTGACGTCCTGGCCAGGCGGCCAGAACACGGGACCTGCTACCGCACAGCGTAAGGGCTGCGGCGCGATCGGTCAAGGGATCTGCTGTGAAACGCCATTCCACCGCACACGACAGGAGTGAATAAACCTCGTGAGCAAGTCCTTCTGGCTGAAGCGATTCGTGGCCGACGGTTGTCTGGACGCGGGTCGCCCAAAGCAGTACCATTAGGAAATCCAAAACATGCCCCTACTAACAGCCCGTGGTAGAAGTGGGCTCCCAAGAAAAAAGCATCCCAAGGCGAATTCCAGGGTGTACCAAAACCTTCAGCCGGGCTTCAGGAGTGCGTCCTACCGCCTCTGTGCGCGTTCGGTTTTCTTAGGCGCCTCGTTGCGCTGAAAACAGGTACTTCTACCACGGGCTGCTAAACGAAGCCGATACATGCCGCAAATATGTGCTTCCAAAGCTCTACGCCGCAACGTGGGGGGGATGACCAAATTAGCGAACAGAAGAGCTTCACTGACGGGCGCATCGTAATCGCCGGCCCTCGTCCCATGCGTCTCCCACAAAAGCGAGCGGACTACATTCTCCGCTATAAGACGCGATTTCCCAATCGCGGTCGTGGAGGCGAAGGCGGCGTACCACCTGCCCGAAGACGGGTTGCAGCAAGCGAAAGCGTACGCCCAGATTCAGGGGCTCAAGTTCGCTTATTCAACGAACGGACATGGCATCGTCGAGCATGATTTTCTGAGCGGACATCAGATCGATCTCTCGGGGTTTCCTAACCCCGAGGATCTCTGGGGACGCCCTCGCGCATTTGAGGGAATCACGGATAAAAATGTTGCCTGGCGGCTCCTGTCCCCGTGCTACCACCTCTCCGGCAAGTCCCCACGCTACTACCAAGACATCGCGATCAACCGGACAGTCCAGCCGATTCTCCCGTCCGACCAGCCCGCCGGGTGGCGGCGTAGGGCACGCCCAACCAAACTAGTCCCTTTGGGACGCAGCCAAGTGCAGTACACGGCAAACTCAACGAATTCCCGGGGAAGCCCAGGTTTTTGTAACGGTGTTAGCCGAAAGCTAATCCGTTCTTCTGGACTTTAAAGACAGCTTTTTGGTCAGTCTGGTATTGGTGATCGCGAAGAATTCTGGAGACGCCATCTCGAATCAAATCCCCCTTCGGTCTACCGGTCTCCAAAGCAAGGAGATCCAGGTTGTGATCCAAGACATCAGTCAAAAAAATCGTCGTACGCAATACCCTAGCCGGGCCACCGGAAGAGTCTAGCGAAGCCGCCCGTTCTTTTCTCGTCATCGATTTAGCACTCTCTTTAATTTGACAGTTGCAATCCCGCCCCACGTGTGGTCATATGTATGAATCCACAACAAGGTGTCTCACCATAGAGATTACCTCTTCTTGTGATTCACGGTCAAGAGATTTTTTTTTAGCTCAGAGAAAATTTGCGCAGAGCAAATTTTGTATGCTATCGTAGTGCGCTCCCATGAATTTGCTGGCACCCGCATTCTTTGATGTCATTCCTGCGCTCATGCCACGGCTAGCGCGGGTTCTGCAAGATTGCGATCTAACGGTTGCCGAAGGCTTCGCGCTTTCGGCTGTAAAGCATTCTGACAAAGAGCTAAACGGTCGGCCTGTGCTGCTACTTTCAGAGTTGACCGATACATTGATAACCGTTATCGGGTATGAAGAACATGGGGGTGGGGCTGCTGCAGTCACCACCAAGCTTTTTGATAGAGGGCTCCTGGAAAGAGGCAGACTCACAATACAACAGAAGAAGGCGCTGTTCGGGGACGCGCGCGGCAGTAAAGCAGTGGCGATGCTTCGACCGGAGGGAGCTGCCAAGTTGGAGGAGATCAAAGCAGAGTTCAATGCGGCTCTCGATTTGTTCTTGAACCAGCTCCCCACCGGAGGGAGGCAACTCGCAAAAATGATATCGACGGTTTCCCGACTTCTGGCCAAACGCTTACCCCCTTTCTTCCTCAGTTCCCTGCATACGACGTCGACCAAGCCACCCTCACAATAAAATCTCATTTCTCGCTCTAACCGGAATAAATACGTTGCGAATGTTTTTACTGCATACAGAGAATTTCTTCAACAAGTTATGCGAAGTTTTTTTATGTCCGCATATTGACAATTAAATCTCTAACGCTAATATATGAGCCAGATGGTGTCACGGTCACGTGAACATCGGCAATGGGCTGCCGATGCAGATTCGGCCTGTGACGATTTGGTGGGGTGAGTCTTAATCAAACGCTGGATTTTAATGACGAGAGCTAAAAATATTTATTTGCTTCTGGGGTTGGCGGCGGTGGTGGTAGCCGTGTTCTGGGCGCGACTAGTAGGACCCGCCGGTCCAGTCCCAGGCGATCACGCTCCCGACGCCGCGTCCAACTCGCAGCGATCACCGAACGGCAGTGCGGAAGCGCAGCTTCGTTTTAACAAAGGGCAAGTCCCCGAACTGTGGATTGTTCCTTTACGGAGTGTTCGACGAAGAATCAAGGTCAGCCGATTGCAGCCGGGAGAGGCTGTCGATGCCAACTTCGCGTGGTCGACAAAGGGTACTCTGTTAGCTTTCGAGACGTACAACGCGGAGGGGCATAGCCCCATGACGACGAGCCACGTGTGGGTGGTCAGGGCGGATGGCAGCGGTCTAAGAGAAGTCATCCTACCCTCTCCAAACGAGAGAAGATCAACTCATATTGACCGTTGGACCGACGACGACAGCTTGCGTGTCCTGTCAACGCCGCTCGAATCTGAGCGCGGAACCGCTTTCACATTTGTGTACAGCAAGCAGGAAATCCAGGAAGACCGATCACAATAAAGCCAAGGGAGGGTAATATGCAGAGACGCTCACGTTGGATAGTGCTCATGATCCTTGTTCTAGGCTCTTGGGCGCAAGTATTTTCGCAGGAAGTTCAAGACTCGGCCGATAAGGGGATGGCCCTCGTTGGAAATGTCCACGGCACGGTGACTGACGCCACGACTGGAAGCCCCATCGCTGGTGCAGAGATTGTCCTCGTCGACAAACCTGTCTCTAGGCAATACCCCTTAGAGGGCTTTGTTATGCCATCTAATAAGGGTATGATTGCGCTGCCAATGGAAATCACGGTCACCGACCTGAGAATCCTGTCTGACGCTAATGGCGAGTTTCTGATCAGCGGTGTTCCGACACCGTTCCCCTTCAAGCCGTATACTGTCGTGGTTTCTGCTGCGGGATACGATCAGACCGTCATCGACTACATACCTGTTCTGCCCGGCGCCGTTATGAGCCTGAAGATTTCCTTCGCGCTCAGCAAGAACAAGAACGAAACCACCGTCTATGATGGCGAAGATGGGAATGCACCAATACGCTATGGGCGCGAGGGGTCTTTAAACGAAGACGTTCCAGCTTCACCGGAATCTGTGGATGGGCCGGACGGCAACGCGCAGCATAAAGCCGAGAGAACGCGCGCCATGGCAGCGGCCGCCTCGCCTTCAGTCTTTTCAGCGACTGTGTTTGCCACTCAAGAGGGTTTAATTGGAATGACGACGGCTAATGGGCACAAGATACAGAAAGGAGACAATTTCGTCGCCTTACCTTCAGTCAGGGCTCTGTGCAGCAAGGAGGGGTCGGAGTACCAAGTCAAGGTTTCTTATAAAAACCGGCTCTGAGCAGGAATCTGTAGCCACCCCGGTTTTATTGGGTTTTTGTGATGTGGGCCGCCGGGGCGGTCAGGAGCCGCCAGCATCGGAAGTGCTCCTCGCCAATGTTCGTCGGCCTTGGGCGCTCCAGGGGCACCCTGACAGCCGAC